>CAIPVK010000051.1 GCA_903868455.1 uncultured Opitutia bacterium | reverse complement strand
TCACCGGCGAGGTGGCCGACGCCCGCGAGGTCTTCGGCATCCGCTGACATGCTCGCCGCCCCGGTCCGCCGCGTCCTCGACCGCGCCTCGCGCGGGGAGGCGCTCGCGCGCGCCGCGGACGCGGAGTCGGTCGCCTGCCAACCCGGCGTCGAGGTCGACGCCTGCCACGACGGCAAGCCCGTCTGCACCGTGCGCCCCCTGGCCGTCCTCGCCGACCTCCCCGTGTTCGCCGAGGAACCCGCCCCGGTGTCCGTCCTCGAGGCCCGCCGCCGTTCCCTCGCCGCCGCGCTCGCCCGCCCGGTGGCCTTCGTCTCGCCCGGCGCCTGGCACCTCCAGGCCCCTTGATGGCCCGGTAGCTCTTTAGCTCGATAGCTCCCTAGCTCGCTAGCCCACTCCCCGCTCCCCACTCCCCGCTAGCCCTCCCCCTCCTCGTCATCCTCGTCATCCTCCGCCTCCTCCGAATCCCCTCTTCCCCTAGTCCCCCATCCCCCTCCTACCCCTTCCCCCTCCAATGTCCCTCGCCAAGATCACCCGCATTTCCGGCCGCGCCCTCGCCGTCCCCGGCGACGACATCGACACGGACCGCATCATCCCGGCGCGCTACCTGCGCTGCGTGACCTTCGACGGCCTGGGCGAGCACGCCTTCCGCGACGAGCGCTTCACGCCCGAGGGCGTCGCCCGCGAGCATCCCATGAACCGTCCGGACGCCCGCGAGGCCGCCATCCTCGTCTCGGGCCAGAACTTCGGCTGCGGCAGCTCGCGCGAGCACGCGCCCCAGTCCCTCTGGCGCTTCGGCTTCAAGGCCGTCGTCGCCGGGAGCTTCGCCGAGATCTTCTTCGGCAACTCGACCGGCATCGGCGTCCCCTGCGTGACGCTCGCCCCGGCCGACCTCGCCGAGCTCACCTCCTGGGTGCAGGCCAACCCCGCGGGGCAGGTCGACGTCGACCTCGAGGCCCTCGAGGTCCGCGCCGGCGGCAAGGCCTGGAAGGCCGGCATGCCCGACTCCGCCCGCTCCTCGCTCGTCTCCGGGAAGTGGGACAGCATCGCCGACCTGCTCGAGGGCGCGTCGGCCGCCGAGACCGTCGGCAAGACCCTCCCCTACGTCCGCTGATCAGCGCGACGGGGCCTCGGGCACCTCGAGGGCGCCCGGGTCCGTCGCGCCCGCGGCGGGAGCGGCGGCGGCGTCGCCCGCGACCTTGGCCGCGAGGCGCTTCACGGCCGCGCCGCAGATCTCGGAGATCGGGTTGAGGTCCTGGGCGGCCATCCACGCGCCGAGGGCGGCGGCGTCGTTGCCGTCCTTCTCGAGCTTGGCGGCCTGGGCCTGGAAGCGGGCGTAGTCGGCCACCAGCGGGGCGACCTCGGCCACGGTGCGGGCGAGGACGAGGTCGTTGGCGTCGATCTCGCGGGCGCGCTGCAGGAGGTCCCAGGCGAGGTAGGGGTTGCCCTGGGCGGCGAGGGAGGAGGCCTGGAGGATGATCGCCTCGACCTCGCCGACCTTCGTCACGACTTCCTTCAGCTTGGGGAGGCGGTCCTTGTCCTGGATGAGGGCCACCGCGAACTCGTCGCGGCGGTTGAAGATGTCGCGGCGCTTGCCGTCGGCGAGCAGCTGGTCGAACTCCGGCACCTTCTGGGCGAGGACGTCCTGCCGGGCGATGGCCTGGTTGGCGAAGTCGCGGATGGCGGGGTTGTGGGGCCAGATCTTGGCGGCGCGCTCGACCGCGGCCTCGGCCTTGGGCATGTCCTGCGCGAGCACGGCCTGGCGGGCGGCCAGCAGCTGCATGTTGGAGGCGTTGCGGGCGGCCTCGACCTTGGAGCGGACGGCCGCGGCGGGGAAGTCCTTGGCCCGGGCCGAGACTTGGTTGAGGTACTGGTCGACGTTGGCGAGGTCGCGCTCGTCGCCCACGCGCTGGAGCTCGCGGAGGTCGCGCCAGAGCTCGAGCATGACGCGCTTCTTGGCCGGGTCGTAGCCCTGCACGATGGGCTCGTTCTCGCCGAGGAAGTAGGTCTCCTGCAGGCGCTCGAAGGCGCCGTAGACCTCGCCCTGGCGGTAGAGGTCGTCGACCGTGCGCATGCCGATCGCGATGTCGTTGATCGCCTCGCGGCACAGGCCGTCGAGCGACTCGAGGGTGGGCACGTAGTCGGAGATGGGGAAGAACTCCTTCACCTCCTTGGCGCCGACCCGGACGTTCTGGTTCTGGGCCTTGAACATCACCCGGTAGAAGGCGCAGGCCATGATGCAATGGCGGTACCGGCGGGCGAGGAGGTACTGGACGATCTGGGACTGGAACTCGACCTGGGCCTGCAGCGCGAGGGCGGTCATGCGGGCCTGGTTGGCGACGATCTCCGCCTGGGTCTTCTGCTCCTCCTTGACGCGGAAGCCGAGCTCGGTCGTGCCGGCGGTCGACTTCACGAGGGCGCCGCCCTTGCCCTTCTTGTCGCCCTGCTCGGCGCGCTGGTCGTTGGCGATCTCCATCTGCTCGCCGCGGTTCACCACCACGCCCTCCTGCTTCTTCCGCAGGGCCTCGAGCTGGTTGTGGTTCACGCCCATGTTGCGGAACTCCACGCGCTGCTCCCAGACCTTGCGGATCTGCGAGGCCAGGGTGAGGGAGTTCTCGCCGTCCTGCTCGTAGCGGGCGGCCTCGAAGAGGAGGTTGAAGGCCTCCTGCTGGTTGGGCGCCCAGGTCCGCTCGTTTATGACGGCGGGCGAGAGCAGGGCCTCGATGCGGGCGAGGAGGGCGAGGTAGCGGGCGGTCTCCTGGGCGGGCGGGGGCGCGGCGAGGTAGCGCTCGAAGCGCGCGCGCATCATGCGGGAGTTGCCGAGGTTGAAGGTCTTGCCCTTCCACTGCATCGAGCCGTTCTCCATGTCGATGGAGTCGCTGTTCACGTCGAACAGCCGGTCGGCCATGTTCTCGGAGGTCGAGCTCCGGTAGTCGCCCCCGCCGCCGCCGGAGACGGCCGCGCCGGGTTGGCCGACGGCGCCCTGGGCGCGTCCTTCGGCGGGAAGCAGGGCGGCGAGGGCCGCGACGAGGAGGGGGGCGAGGGGACGCATGGCGGTCAGAAGGTCTCGAGGTCCTCGACCTCGAGGATGTCGCGGCGGACGCGGAGCTTGAAGTTGTAGCGCTGGCCGGACTCGAAGTTCGCGCCGAGCGCGGCGGGCACGCGGACGGGCACCGCGCCGGTTCCCTTGGCGGGATCGACGGGCTTCACCGCGAGGACGCGGCCCGAGCCCTCGACGTAGGCCAGCTGGCGGTCGACCTGTCCGGCGAAGACGTAGGCGTTGCCCTGCAGCGTGGCCCAGTCCTTGCGGTAGGCCTCGGGCGAGAAGGGCGGGAGGTCGGAGAACTTGCCGCCCTGGCGCGCGGCGAGCACGACGGCGACGAAGATGAGGACCGCGGCCGGGATGCCGAGGGCGAGCAGGAGGGGGTTCGGCTTGGCCATCGGGGAGAGTCTAGGGGGAGCGGGGCTCAGTTCCAGCGCTTTTGCTGGCAGCCGACGAGGACGAGGGCGGCCCCGACCATCCCCTGGGCGAGCAGGACGAGCAGGGCGGTCTCGTTGTCGGCCACGTAGGACGACTTGTCGGGCAGGGAGGCGGTGTAGGCGTCCCAGAGCGGCGTCCCGGACATCGACTTCATCGTGCCCGACCAGCCCCAGTAGGCGTTGATGAAGGGCCGGCATACCCAGGTCAGGGCCGCGGGCAGGGCGAGGACCACGCCCGAGAGCGGGAGCTGGAAGCCGACCAGGTAGATGGAGAGCAGCGAGGATTTCTCGGGCGAGACGAGCAGGGCCGAGAAGCCGAGGCAGACGACCGACATCGACACGCAGCTCGCGGCGAGCACCGCCGCCTGCTCGCCCCACGGCCCCGGGAACTGGCAGATCACCTTGACGAAGCCGGCCATCCAGAGGCCCTGGAAGACGGCGATGAGGGAGACGAAGCCGATCTTCGAGAGGGCGTAGGCCAGCGGGCTCAGGCCCGTCATGCGCTCCTTCTCGTAGAGCGTGCGCTCGGCCGAGATCTCCCGCCCGCCGTTGTTCGCCCCCATCAGGGTGAGGAGGATCACCTGGAACATGATGAGCCCCGCCGCGAGGTTCGCGACCTGGGCGTTGTGCACCTGGGTGGCCACCGCCTGCTGGATGGCCTCGAGCGAGCCGGTGCTGCGCTCCATCGGCACGCGGCGGACGTCCCACGTGCCCGAGAGGTTGAAGATCACCACCAGAAGCGGGAAGCCGAAGGTGATGGCGAGCGTCAGCCCGAGGTAGCCGGTGTCGCGGAAGAAGAGGCGGAGCCGCCGCGCGAGGAGGGTGCCGAGCTGGGCGAACCCCGAGGGCATGGGGGCGGGCGCGGGCGGCGTGGCCGGCGCGTCGGGCGAGCAGGCCACCCCGGAGGTGGCGCGCGCGAGCCGGTCGGGGTCCGCCAGCCGGGTCTCGGCCCAGCGCAGGCGCCAGTGCTCGAGGGATTCGCGGTTGAGCACCTCGTAGAGCCGCAGGCCGTCGTCGACGCCGAAGTGGGCGAGCAGCTCGGGGTACGAGCCCTGGAAGACGACGTCGCCCTGGTAGACGACCGTGATCCAGTCGAACTGCGCGAGCTTGCCGAGGTTGTGGATGATGCAGACGGCGCTCTTGCCGCGCTCCGTGGCGAGGCGGCGGAGCAGGGCGAGGATCTGGTCCTCGGAGTGGGGGTCGAGGCCGGAGGTCACCTCGTCGCAGACGAGGCAGGCGGGGTCGAGGGTGAGCTCGAGCCCGAGCGAGAGGCGGCGGAGCTGGCCGCCCGAGAGCGAGCTCACGCGCTTCTCGCGGTGCTCGGCCAGGCCGGTGACGCCGAGGACGGACTCCAGGCGCTCGCGCCGCACCTCGGCGTCGGCCACCGAGAGGCGCAGGGCGTAACCGAGCGATTCCTCGACCGAGAGCTGGGGCTGGGCGGTGGTGAACTGGGGGGCGAAGCCGACCTTGCCGACGAGGTCCTCGGGCTTGGTGATGCGCTCGCCGGAGAGGAAGGCCGTGCCGGTCGAGGGCAGGATGCCCAGGATGGCCTTCATCAGGGTGGTCTTGCCGCAGCCCGAGGGGCCGATGACGGCGTTCAGGCCGCGGGGAAGGAAGGCCGCGCTGGCTTCCTTGAGGATGAGGGGGCCGCCGGGGCCGGCCTGGACGGATAGGGTGTCGCAGCTGAGCATGCCCGGAGGTGAAACCCACCTTGCGGGGGCAGGGTTTCCCTTACAAACTCCATTTATGCGCCTCCCCCTCCTCGCCGCGTCCCTCCTCATGGCCGCGGACGCCTCCGCGATGAAGATGCGCCCCAGGGCCTTCCCCAACCAGGGCATCTTCGGCATCGAGGTCGCGGGCACGGACGTCGGCTACTACGGCCGGGCCGACCAGGTGATCTCGGTGTCCTTCCAGGAATACACCACCGGCAGCTTCCTCGTCGCCGAGGTCACGATCGACATGTCGAACTCCGGCCAGCAGCTCCGCATCTACTCCGCCCGCCCCCCGGGCACGGCCGACGCCGTCGACCGCGCCAACCGCGGCCTCCAGGCCAACGCCCAGAACCGCGGCCTCGAGCCCTCGCAGGCCACCCAGGTCCCGGTTCCCGGCCCCCTCGCCAACCTCGAGCAGAAGGTCGACAACCTCCGCACCTCCACGACCGGCGGCCTCGTCGTGAAGCCCTGGCCCACCGCCACGCACGCCAAGACGGTCGAGATGACCGTCGCCTCGCGCGCCGAGATCCTCGCCTTCTACCGCGCCTTCCGCGACCTCATGGTCGCGCGCGAGGTCAAGGCCGCCACCGGCTCGACCGTGGCCGGCGCCACAGCCGGCGCCGCCGCGACGCCCTTCGGCACGCCCGCCTCCGGCTCGACCGGCACGACCGCGACCAACGCCGCCGGCCAGGAGATCACCATCAATCGCCTCGGCGGCACGCTCTTCACCCTCGAGTGAGGGTCCGGCTCAGCGGGCGGCCTTGAGCAGCTCGTCGATCGCCGCGTTGTGGGCCTTGGCGAGCCCCTGCTCCCAATGCGCCTTGGGCGTGGTGGGGACCACCGCGGCGACCATCAGGCGGGACCGGTCCGCGAGGCGCGCCGCGCCGGCGCGGTCGCCCTTCGAGACCAGCGCCGCCAGCGCCTCGCGCTGGCGCGCGAGCTCGGTCGCGCGGGTCGTGGCGAAGGCGAAGAGCTCGGCCGTCAGTTTCTGGGCCTCGGGCGAGAAGCTGTGGCCGACCTTGGCCGGGTAGGCCTCGGCGACGACGAAGCCGCCCTCGCGCAGGCGGCGCACGTAGTCCTTGGCCCACTCGAGCCGTCCGAACGGCGCCTCGGCCGCCATCTTGCCCGTGTCGGCCTCGCCGCAGGTGACGAGCATCGGCACGAGGCGCGCCGCGGGGTTGATCTCGCCCCACTGGCCGCCGGTCGACCAAGAGCCGGCCGAGTTGGCGGCGACGGCGAGGACCTTGTCGGGGTGGGCGTGGGCGAAGCGGTGGACGTATTGGGCGCCGCCGGAGAAGCCGGCGAGGAAGACCCTGGGCTGGAGCTTGTGGCGCTTGCCGAGGTCCTCGACGAGGCGCAGCAGCTGGGTGTCGCTCTCCTGCGCGAGGAATTGGTAGCCCTGGCTCGGGAAGGTGGGTCCGAGCACGAGGCAGTCGTCGCGCTGCGTCGCCCACGCCGCCAAGCCACCCGCGCCTTGGCCGGTGCCGCCCATGCCATGGACGCCGACCACGAGCCAGAGCGGCTTGGACGAGGCGCGCTTGGGGGCGTAGACCCAGTAGTCCCGGCCTAGGCCGTCCTTCTGCGGCCCCTCGTTGCGCCCGGGCTTCTGCTGGGCGGGCAGGGTCGCGGCGAGGGCGGCTAGGACAAGGGCGAGGAGGCGCATGGCGTCACGCTAGCCGCCCCGCGCCCCTTGCCAAGGGCGGGCTTGGCCACCCTCACTTGCCCGCGGGGCGGGGCAGGAGGGGGGTGAAGGGTTTCTGGCCCTCGAGCAGGCGGTTATGCAGCCGGAAGACGATTTCCGAGCCATCCTCCGAGAGCGCGCCGCTCATGATGGGAGGGGACACGGGGCCTTGGTCGGGGTGGACGAGGAACAGGCGGCGGATCTCGACGGCCTTGCCGTTGACGCGCGGCTGGCCGATGGCGATTTCGAGCGCGGGGAGGGCGGCGATGTCGACCGGCTTGCCGCCGTAGATCTCGATGAAGGCCGAGTGCCTCCCCCAGAAGGCGAGGGTGCGGCCGGGGAACTTGAGGGACGAGATGAAGGTGAAGTGCCCGGTGGCCTTGTCGGTCACGAACGCGCCGACCCAGGTCCATTCCTTGCCGTCCTTGTCCTTCTCGTAGGTCAGCTTCCGCAGCGAGTAGGTGTAGCTGCCCTCGCCCCAGGCGTAGGGGCGCCGCCCCGAGGCGAAGTCGCCCTCGTAGCCCGCGGCCTCGACCAAGCCGTCGGCCGCCGCGCGCACGAAGGAGGTGTCGAGGTCGTGGTGGCCCCAGCGCGAGAAGATGGCGCCCTTGCCCTTGTGGTAGGGGCCCTTGGGGCTGTCGGGGCTGACGGGGTAGCCGCCGATGTTGGACTGGATGCCGCCGTAGAAGCTGACGCCGTTGAGCTGGCCGATGCCGATGGGGGCGATGTAGAGGTTGAGCTTGGAGGGGTCGACCTCGCCCTTGATGCGGACGTCGATGTCGAGCGACTGGAAGTCGGCCGTCTCGGGCATCTCCCACCACAGGTTCATCATGTGCCAAGGCAGGCCCGGGAGGGGCTTGGGCGCGGCGGTTTGGGCCGCCGGCGCCGTCTCGGCGGCCGGCAGTGCGGCCGCGAACAGGAGAAAAGGCAGTGCGAGGAGGCGCATGAGTCCTTGGACAACGCGAAGGCGGCTCGGTTGCCTCAGTCACAAAAAAAGGCCCGGCGCGGGCCGGGCCTCTCGGCGGGGTGTCCCGCGGGCTCAGGGCTTCCAGACGCGGAGCAGGGCGTCGGCCATGTCCGAGGGCGTCTTGGCGACCTCGATGCCGCACTCCTGGAAGATGCGGATCTTGGCCGCGGCCGTGTCCTCGGCGCCGCCGATGACCGCGCCCGCATGGCCCATGCGGCGACCCGCGGGGGCGGTGGCGCCGGCGATGAAGCCCGCGACGGGCTTCCTGCAATGCTCCTTGATCCAGCGGGCGGCCTCGACCTCGGCGTTGCCGCCGATCTCGCCGATGAGGATGATCGCCTCGGTCTCGGGGTCCTCGTTGAACATCCTGATGACGTCGAGGTGCGAGGTGCCGTTGACGGGGTCGCCGCCGATGCCGACGCAGGTCGACTGGCCGTGGCCCTTGGAGGTCAGCTGCCAGACGGCCTCGTAGGTGAGGGTGCCGGAGCGGGAGACGACGCCGACGCGGCCGCGCTTGTGGATGTAGCCGGGGGCGATGCCGATGCGGCAGCCGCCGTGCGACTTGTCGCCGCGGCCGGGGGTGACGATGCCGGGGCAGTTGGGCCCGATGAGGCGGGTGCGGCGGCCCTGCATGGCGCGCTTGGCGGCGATCATGTCGCGGACGGGGATGCCCTCGGTGATGGCGATGGCCAGGTCGAGGTCGGCGTCGACGCACTCGAGGATGGCGTCGGCCGCGAAGGGCGGGGGGACGAAGATGGCGGAGACCTCCGCGCCGGTCTGGCGCTTGGCCTCGGCCACCGTGTCGAAGATGGGCACCTTGTGCCCGGCGTGCTCGAAGACCTGGCCGCCCTTGCCGGGCGTCACGCCGGCGACGACCTGGGTGCCGTAGTCGAGCGAGAGCTTGGCGTGGCGGCCGCCGAAGTCGCCCGTGATCCCCTGGACGAGGACGCGGGTCTTTTCATGGACGAGGATGGACATCGTGGAAGCGGGCGCGGGGTTCAGGCCTTGCCGACGAGGGCGACGATCTTCCGGGCGGCGTCGGCCATGGAGTCGCCGGCGACGAGCTTGAGGCCGCTGGCGGCCAGGGTGGCCTTGCCGGCGGCGACGTTGTTGCCCTCGAGGCGGACGACGAGGGGGAGGTCGAGGCCCGTCTCGCGGGCGGCGGCGACGATGCCCTGCGCGATGATGTCGCAGTCCATGATGCCGCCGAAGATGTTGACCAGGATCCCCTTCACGTTGGGGTCGCCGAGGATGATCTTGAAGGCCGCGGTGACCTGCTCCTTGGAGGCGCCGCCGCCGACGTCGAGGAAGTTGGCCGGCTTGCCGCCGAAGTGCTGGATGATGTCCATCGTCGACATCGCCAGGCCCGCGCCGTTGACGAGGCAGGCGATGGAGCCGTCGAGGGCGATGTAGGAGAGGCCGAACTTGGAGGCCTCGATCTCCTTGGGGTCCTCCTCGGCGAGGTCGCGCAGGGCGACGACGTCGGGGTGGCGGAAGAGGGCGTTGTCGTCGAAGGACACCTTCGCGTCGAGGGCGAGGAGCCTGCCCTCCTTGGTCACGAGCAGGGGGTTGATCTCGACCATCGCGCAGTCCTTCTCCCAGAAGAAGCGGTAGAGCTTGGTCACGAGGGTGACGCACTGCTTGAAGAGCTCGCCCTTGAAGCCGAGGGCGAAGGCGACCTGGCGGGCCTGGTAGGGCTGGAGGCCGACCGCGGGGTCGACCTGCACCTTGGTGATGCGCTCGGGCGTGTCGTGGGCGACCTGCTCGATCTCGACGCCGCCCTCGGTCGAGGCGACGATGACGGGGCGGGAGGTGGCGCGGTCGAGGAGGATGGCGAGGTAGTACTCGTCGTCGCGGCCGTCGGGGCGCTTGCCGAGGTTGGCGGCCTCGGTGAAGTAGAGGGCCTGGACCTTGCGGCCCTCGGCGCCGGTCTGGGCGGTGACGAGGGTGTTGCCCAGCATGGCGTTGGCGTTCTCGAGGGCCTTCTCCTTGGTGGCGGAGAACTTGACGCCGCCCTTGAAGCCGTTCGTGAACGTCCCCTTGCCGCGGCCGCCCGCGTGGATCTGGGACTTCACCATGTAGCCGCCGGCGCCGTCGAGCTTGGCGAGCGCGGCCTCGAACTCGGACGCGGCCTTGACGGCGACGCCCTTGGGGACGGCCACCCCGAACTGCTCGAGGAGGGCCTTGGCCTGGTATTCGTGGATGTTCATCGGGGCGGCGCGGACGGGGTCAGACGGTGCCGAGCTCGGTCTCCTTGGCCTTGAGGATCCGGTCGATCTCCTTGGTGGCGGCGTCGGTGTGGGTCTGGACGTCCTTCTCGGCGCGCTTGAGGTCGTCGTCGGTCACGAGCTTGTCCTTGTGCGCCTTCTTGACCGCCTCGAGGCAGTCGCGGCGGGCGTTGCGGACGCGGACCCGGCCCTCCTCGGCCTGGCGGTGGGCGACCTTGGCCAGCTCCTGGCGGCGCTCGCCGGTCAGCTGGGGGATGGGGCAGCGCAGGAAGGCGCCCTGGGGGACGGGGTTGATGCCGATGTTGGCGGCCTGGATGGCCTTGCGGATGTCCTCCATCGTGGCCTTGTCGAAGGGGGTGATGACGATCGACTGGGCGTCGGGCGTCGTGATGGCGGCCATGTCCTTGAGGCGCTGGGTCATGCCGTAGGACTCCACGTGGACCTGGATGCCCTCGACCATGGAGGGCGAGGCCTTGCCGGTGTGGAGGGAGGCGAGCTCGTGGGCGGTCCAGTCGGTCGCCTTCTTCATCGCGGCGGCTCCGTCGGAGATGGTCTTCTTGAGGTCCATGGTCGTGTGGTGAGGTTGAGGGGTAAGGCGAAAGGGCCTAGGGGAAAGGCCAAAGTGCGGCCGGAGCCCGGCCGCGGAGGGGAAGGCGGTCCGTTCAGCTGACCACCGTGCCCGAGGACTCGCCCCGGACGGCCTTCAGGATCGAGCCCGGCTCGCCCATGGAGAAGACGAGGATGGGCATGCGGTTGGACTGGCAGAGGGCGAAGGCCTCGGCGTCCATGACCCCGAGGCGCTTGTCGAGGGCCTCCTGGTAGCCGATCTTGGCGTAGCGCTTGGCGCCCTTGTTCTTGCGGGGGTCCGAGTCGTAGATGCCGTCGACGTTGGTCGCCTTCATCAGGACGTCGGCGCCGATCTCGTTGGCGCGCAGGGCAGCGGCGTAGTCCGTGGTGCAGTAGGGGTTGCCCGTGCCGCCGACGAAGACCGTCACGCGGCCGCGCTCGAGGTGGCGGGTGGCGCGGCGCTGGATGAAGGGCTCGGCCACGCGGTCCATGGGGATGGCGGTCATCACGCGAACCTCGAGCCCGTTCTTCTCCAGGCGGTCCATCAGGGCGAGGCCGTTGATGACGGTGGCGAGCATGCCCATGGTGTCGCCGGTCGTGCGGTCGGTGCCGTTGGCCTTGGCCTCGGCCAGCCCGCGGAAGATGTTGCCGCCGCCGACCACG
>CAIPVK010000050.1 GCA_903868455.1 uncultured Opitutia bacterium | reverse complement strand
TGTTGGTTGAAGGAATCAACGAGGGGACCCCGGTTCTCGGTCTCGCCGGTGAGGATGAAGGTGGTGGTGCCCTTGGCCTCAAGGGTTTCCTTGAGGATGTCGATCATGTAGGTGAACTGCGAGAAGACGAGGACCTTGAGCCCCTGCGAGAGGAGGGGTTCCACAAGGTCGATGAGCGCGTCGAGCTTGGCGGAGGGTTGCTGGCGATGCTTGGGATCGACGAGCGCGGCATGGCAGCAGATTTGCCTGAGTCGCAGCAGCGACGTGAGGAAGTGGAAGCGGAACTTGTCGAGGTCCGCGGACGTCTTGAGCCCAAGGAGGAGGGCGCGGGCCTTCTTGTACTCGGCGGAGTAGAGGGTCTTCTGGGTGCCCTCCAGCTCGCAAAGCACGTCCTCCTCGATTCGGTCCGGAAGGTCTTGGGCGACCTGGCCCTTGGTGCGGCGGAGCAGGAAGGGCCGGAGGCGCGCGGCGAGGCGGCGGCGGGCGAGGGGATCGTCCTTGGAGAAGGACTTGTTGAACTGGGCGCGGGGGCCAAGGGCGCCGGGCATGGCAAAGGCAAGGATGGACCAGAGGTCGAGGAGGCGGTTCTCGATGGGCGTGCCGGTCAGGGCGAGGCGATGCAGCGCCGGAAGGGCGCGGGCGGCCTGGGCGGTCTGGGAGTCGGGGTTCTTGATGTACTGGGCCTCGTCGAGGATGACAGCAAGCCACGTGCGCGCCGCGAGGTCGGCCTCGAGCAACCGGAGCTGGGCGTAGTTCACGACGAGGGCGTCATGGCCTTCCAGATCGGACTTCAAGGACTCGGCGTCGGGGCCGGACCATGCGGCGATGCGGAGGGACGGCAGAAAGCGGCGGGCCTCGGCGATCCAGTTGGGCAGGACGGACTTGGGGCAGACAATGAGGACATGGCGCGGGGTGTCGGCCCCGGGCCGCGACGGGTCGGGCAAGGCCATGGGCTCGACGGGCTGGGATCGAAGCCAACCGATCCATGTCAGCGTCTGGACCGTCTTCCCAAGGCCCATGTCGTCGGCCAAGACTCCGCCGAAACGGTTCTGGGAGAGGTAGGCCAGGAAATGGAAGCCCTCGAGCTGGTAAGGGCGGAGGGAAGCCTGGATGGAGTCGGGCACGGGCGGCGTGACCCGGGCCTGGATTTCCTCGGCACGGCGTTGGACCTGGGCGGCATGCGACTCGGGCAGGAGGCGCTTGGCAGCGGGGTTGGCGAGCTGGAGCGCGTGGAGGCGGATGGGCTCGGAGGAGATGGAGGATGCCTCAAGGCCAAGCTCGGCCAGATGTTGCTGGTCCTCCGGGGAAAGGCAGACGCGGACGCGGCGCCAGCCCTTGCCGGGGAGGTTCACGAAGCCTCCCTCGGCGTCCAAGAGAAGCTGGAGTTCCTCCGGCGTCAGGTCGCTGTCGGACGTGGTGAGGGAGGTCGAGAGGTCGAACCAGTCGAGGCTCGTCTCGGCGACTTGAAGCTGGAACTGGGCCTCGACGGGGGGCTGCGTGAAGTGGGCGAGCTCCGGCGGGAGCTTGAGGTCCACGCCGGGCGGCAGGGACTGGACCCATTCATGGAAGGCGGCGGGGAATCGCTTGGTGACGCGAAGCGTGAGCTGGTTGGGGTAGCCCTCCCACTTGCCCTTGAGACGTTCGAGGGCGTCCTCGAGGGCGTGAAGCTTGGATCGGTCATGGATGACGATGGGCTGGTCGGCGGCGGGGGCGTTCTTGGCCTTGCGGCCAGGCCCCTTGCTGGGTTGCCAGCCCCCGATGTTTCGTTTCTCGACGACGCGCTGGCTGGAAGGATCGAGGGCGACTGGCGCGGCGATGATGCGCTCGGAGCCGGGCTCGCCCGAGAGCTTGAACTGGATGGAGGGCTTGAGGGGAACGCGACGGACACGCTTCTCGAGGTTGTCCGGGAGGACGGCCCCGATGGCGCTCAGGAACCGGATGCCTTGCTCGGTCTCAAGGAAGCGCGCCGGAATGTGGTCCGAGTAGGGCAGCTTCTCGGGGCGTCGGGGCATCCGG
>CAIPVK010000049.1 GCA_903868455.1 uncultured Opitutia bacterium | reverse complement strand
TGTGATGGCGCGCGCCCCGCTCGTCCTCCTGCTCGCCGCCGCGGCCCCCGCCGCGGCCGGCCTGTGGGAGGAGGTGGGGCGCAACACCGACGTCACGGCGTCGGCCGCCGCCGACTCCCGCCTCCTCCGCCCGGGCCGCGCGCCCGACGTCGGCCCTGTCGCCACCCTCGGCGCCGAGGCCGTCCTGAGCATCCCCGGATCGGCTTTCAACCTCGTCGCCTCCGCCCAGGCCTCGCGCTCGCTCGACGGCGCGCCGCGTCTCGACCAACGCGCCGCCGGCCTGGCGCTTCGGCGCTTCGGCGCGTCGCACCTCGCCGAGCTCGGCGTCACCCTCGAGCATAACCTCGGGGCGAATCCCGCCGCCCTCGCGCGCTCCTTCGGCGAGACGACCTTCCACGCTCAGGTCGCCTGGATCTGGGACAAGGCGGAGCTTCCGCCGTCCCTGACCCTCGCCGCCCAGTCCACCCCCCGGCGGGAGGAGGCGGTCCTCGAGCTCATGCTCAACCAGCCGCTGGCCGCCTGGGAGGACCGCGGGATCGAGGCGTTCCTGTCGGCGGGCACCCTCCGGGCGACCGATGCCGACGGCGATGGGCGGGGCAGGGTGGAGGGCTGGTCCTTCGGCGGGATCGGCATCTTGGGGTCGTGGACGCCGTCCCCGGGCACCCTCCTCTATATGAAGGCGGACGCCCAGCTCGCGACCGAGGCCCCGGGGCGGATGGAGGGTCGGGTCTCGCTGGGTTGGGAGCGGACCTTCTGAGGCGAAAAGACCCCTAAAACGCCCAATTCCGTTGTTGACGAGGTGGGGGCGGCTTCCATCGTCCGACTTTCCTTTTTATGAAGACCACGCTTGCCAAGAACGTCAAGGCGACCGACCGCGCCTGGCTCCTCGTCGATGCCAAGGACCAGGTCGTCGGCCGCCTGGCCGTCAAGATCGCCAACCTCCTCCGCGGCCGCCACAAGGTGACCTACACCCCCCACGTCGACACCGGCGACTACGTCGTCGTCATCAACGCCGACAAGGTGAGGTTCTCCGGCAACAAGGAGGACGCCAAGGAGTACATGTTCTACACCGGCTGGGTCGGCACCGCCTACCGCCGCAACGCCGCCCACATGCGCGCGAGCAAGCCCGAGTTCATCCTCCGCCACGCCGTCAAGGGCATGCTGCCCAAGAACCGCCTCGCCAACGACATGCTGACCAAGCTCCGCATCTTCCCCGGCGCCGAGCACGGCCACGCCGCCCAGAACCCCGTCGCCTACAAGGTCTGACCCCTTCCCGACCCCCTTCCTCAATGAGCTCCGCCAAGACCACCACCCTGACCGCCGTCGGTCGCCGCAAGACCGCGAGCGCCCGCGTCCACCTCGAGCGCGGCACGGGTGAGATCACCATCAACGGCAAGCCCGCCGCCGAGTACCTCTACACCGAGGCCCTCCTCAAGACGGCGACCGCCCCCCTCCGCGTCTCGGCCCTCGACGGCCAGGTCGACGCCTTCATCCGCGTCAACGGCGGCGGCCCCAACGGCCAGGCCGGCGCGATCTCCCACGCCCTCGCCCGCGCCCTGCAGAAGCTCGACGCCGACCTCCGCCCCCCGCTCAAGAAGGCCGGCCTGCTCACCCGCGACGGCCGCATGAAGGAGCGCAAGAAGCCGGGCCGCCCGGGCGCCCGCAAGCGCTTCCAGTTCTCCCAGCGCTGATCGCGCCGAGAGACCGACGAGCGACCCCGGCCCCGGCCGGGGTCCTTTTTTTCCCGCCCCGCT
>CAIPVK010000048.1 GCA_903868455.1 uncultured Opitutia bacterium | reverse complement strand
GCGGCGCAGGGCGAGGAGGGATTCGTCGCGCGCGGCGCGGAGGTCGAGCCAGCCGCGCTCGGCGGCGGCCGCGATCATGGCGTACTCACCCGAGACTTGGTAGGCCGCCAGCGGCAGGGCGGTCGCGTCGCGCACCTCGCGCACGATGTCGAGGTAGGGGCCGGCGGGCTTGACCATCAGGATGTCGGCGCCCTCGGCGGCGTCGAGCAGGGCCTCGCGCACGGCCTCGCGGCGGTTGGCGGGGTCCATCTGGTAGGTCGCCTTCGAGATCGGCGCCTCGCCCGCCTTGCGCGCGCTGCCGACCGCATCGCGGAAGGGGCCGTAGAAGGCGGAGGCGTACTTGGCGGAGTAGGCGAGGATCCCGGTGCCGGTGTGGCCGGCGGCGTCGAGCGCGGCGCGGATGGCGCGCACGCGCCCGTCCATCATGTCCGACGGCGCCACGAAGTCCGCGCCCGCGCGGGCGGTCAGGACGGCCATCTTGGCCAGGACCTCGACCGTGCGGTCGTTCTCCACGTCGCGTCCGTCCGCCGTGAGGATGCCGTCGTGCCCGTGCGAGGTGTAGGGGTCGAGGGCGATGTCGGCGAAGACCACGGTCTCCGGCGAGCCGGCCTTGGCGGCCGCGATGGCGCGATAGGCGAGGGCGTTGGGGTTGAGGGCCTCGACGCCCTCGGCGGACTTCCGGCCGGCGTCGACCTTCGGGAAGAGCGCGACGCCGCGGATGCCCAGCGCGCGCAGCTCGGCGCACTTGGCCCCGAGCTTGGCCAGCGGCACGCGGCTTTGTCCGGGCAGGGAGGCGATGGGCTCGGGCTCGGCGCCCTCGGTCACGAAGACCGGCTGGATCAGGTGGCGGGGCAGGAGGTCGGTCTCGGCCACCAAGGCGCGGATGCCGGCGGTCGCCCGGAGGCGGCGGGGGCGGATAGGCAGGTCCTGGGCCATGGGTCGTTCCTTATCCCCGCCGGCCTCTAAAAGGTCAAGGCAGGCGGGGTGTGACACCCTGTCCCGTCCCGGATTTACTGCCCGGGCGGTGGGCGCTTTGTCCGCCCCCAACGGACGGCTTCCCCCTCCTTTTGTCCTAATTCCCCCCATTTCCCCCATTTAAATCCCGGTTCCCCCTTGGCACATGCCTTGCACCAAGGGCGGTGGCTTTAACCAACAAACCCAACCCACCCACCCCCACACCACCATGGCTAAGATTCTCGGCATCGACCTCGGCACGACCAACTCGTGCATGGCCGTTCGCGACGGCGCGGAGAACGTCGTCATCCCCAACAGCGAGGGCGGCCGCACCACGCCCTCGGTCGTCGCCTTCACCAAGGCCGGCGACACCCTCGTCGGCCAGGCCGCCAAGCGCCAGGCCGTCACCAACCCGAAGAACACGATCTTCTCCGCCAAGCGCCTCATCGGCCGCAAGTTCGCCGAGGTGAAGGCCGTCGCCGCCAAGCTCCCCTACAAGGTGGTCGAGGGCAAGAACGGCGACGCCGCCATCGAGTGCGTCGTGGCCGGCGAGACCCGCGTCTTCACGCCCCAGGAGATCTCGGCCAAGATCCTCGCCAAGCTGAAGGCCGACGCCGAGGCCTACCTCGGCGAGGCCGTCACCCAGGCCGTCATCACCGTCCCCGCCTACTTCAACGACGCGCAGCGCCAGGCCACCAAGGACGCCGGCACCATCGCCGGCCTCGAGGTCCTGCGCATCATCAACGAGCCCACCGCCGCCTCGCTCGCCTACGGCCTCGACCAGAAGAAGGACGAGAAGATCGCCGTCTACGACCTCGGCGGCGGCACCTTCGACGTCTCCGTCCTCGAGATCGGCGACGGCGTCTTCGAGGTCCGCGCCACCAACGGCGACACCGAGCTCGGCGGCGACAACTGGGACGAGCGCCTCATCCAGTGGCTGGCCGACGGCTTCAAGGCCGAGCACGGCATCGACCTGGCCAAGGACGCCATGGCCCTCCAGCGCCTCAAGGAGGAGGCCGAGAAGGCCAAGATCGCCCTGTCGTCCTCGAACTCGGTCGACATCAACCTGCCCTTCATCACCGCCGACGCCTCCGGCCCCAAGCACCTCAACGTCACCCTCACCCGCGCCCAGATGGAGAAGGTCTGCGACGACCTCTTCGCCCGCACCCGCAAGCCCTTCGAGGCCTGCCTCAAGGACGCCGGCATCGCCATGAGCCAGGTCGACGAGCTCGTGCTCGTCGGCGGCATGACCCGCATGCCCAAGGTCGTCGAGCTCGCCAAGTCCCTCGCCGGCAAGCCCGCCCACCAGGGCGTCAACCCCGACGAGGTCGTGGCGGTCGGCGCGGCCATCCAGGGCGGCGTGCTCAAGGGCGACGTCAAGGACGTGCTCCTGCTCGACGTCACCCCGCTCACCCTCGCCATCGAGACCATGGGCGGCGTCGCCACCCCGATGATCGAGCGCAACACGACCATCCCGACCAAGAAGTCCCAGGTCTTCTCGACCGCGGCCGACAACCAGCCCCAGGTCGACATCGTCATCCTCCAGGGCGAGCGCCCCATGTCCAAGGACAACAAGCAGCTCGGCACCTTCCGCCTGGACGGCATCGCCGCCGCCCCCCGCGGCATGCCCCAGATCGAGGTCACCTTCGACATCGACGCCAACGGCATCCTCCACGTCTCGGCCAAGGACAAGGGCACGGGCAAGGAGCAGAAGATCACCATCACCGGTTCCTCCGGCCTCTCGAAGGACGAGGTCGACAAGCTCCGCAAGGAGGCCGAGCTCCACGCCGACGAGGACAGGAAGGCCCGCGAGCGCGCCGAGGCCCGCAACCAGCTCGACTCGCTCGTCTTCCAGGTCGAGAAGCAGCTCAAGGACCACGCCGACAAGTTCCCCGGCGACTCCAAGGCCGAGACCGAGAAGGCCGTGGCCGCCGCCAAGGAGCTCCTCGGCAAGCCCGAGGCCGAGGCCGAGGCCCTGAAGGCCGCCGCCGAGGCGATCTCCAAGGCCGTCGAGCCGGCCGCCCAGGCCCTCTACCAGGCCGCCGCCCAGTCCGCGCAGGCCGACGCGCCCGCCGACGCCCCCAAGGCGTCCAAGAAGGGCGACGGCAAGGTGGTCGACGGCGACTTCGAGGTCGTCGACGACGACAAGAAGTGATGGGGATAGAAACCAGACGTCAGATTTCAAAGTAAAGGGAAGTTACGGGGTCGGCGGGGCGTCCCTCGGGCGCCCCGCCTTGCTTGGCGCCGCCTATCGCCCGAATCCCCCTTGTCTCCGAGAGGCTAGGGGGCTTTGCTCCCCGCCGATGGCCTCCGTCTCCGAAGAGCTCTTCGCCCGCGCCCAGACGATGATCCCCGGCGGGGTCAACTCGCCCGTCCGCGCCTTCCGCTCCGTCGGCGGCACGCCCTTCTTCACCACCAAGGCCGACAAGGCCCGCCTGACCACGGCCGACGGCAAGGAGCTCATCGACTTCGTCCTCACCTGGGGTCCCGCCATCCACGGCCACAACGACCCCGAGATCCGCGCCGCCCTCGCCGCCGCGCTCGAGAAGGGCACGAGCTTCGGCACGCCCAACCCGCTCGAGGTCGAGATGGCCGAGCTCCTGCTCGCCTGCTTCCCGTCGGTCAGGAAGGTCCGCATGACCAACAGCGGCACCGAGGCCACGATGTCCGCCATCCGCCTCGCGCGCGGCTTCACCGGCCGCCCGAAGATCGTGAAGTTCTCCGGCTGCTACCACGGCCACGTCGACTCCCTCCTGGTCAAGGCCGGCTCGGGCGCGCTCACCCAGGGCAACCCCGACTCCGCCGGCGTCACGCCGGGCACCGCGGCCGACACCCTCGTCGTCCGCTACAACGACCTCGCCTCGGTCGAGGCCGCCTTCGCCGCCAACCCCGGCGCCGTCGCGGGCGTCATCCTCGAGCCCTTCCCGGCCAACGTCGGCCTCATCCTGCCCGAGCCCGGCTTCCTCGCCGCCCTCCGCGCGCTCTGCACCCGCGAGGGCGCGGTGCTCATCTTCGACGAGGTGATGACGGGCTTCCGCCTCTCCCTCGCCGGCACCCAGGGCCTGCACGACGTCGTCCCCGACCTCACCTGCATGGGCAAGATCATCGGCGGCGGCCTGCCCGTCGGCGCCCTCGGCGGCCGGGCCGACATCATGGACCACCTCGCGCCGCTCGGGCCCGTCTACCAGGCGGGCACCCTGAGCGGCAACCCGCTCGCCATGGCCGCGGGCCTCGCCGCCGTGCGCAAGCTCCGCCGCGACAACCCCTACGCGCGCCTCGACGCGCTCGGCCGCCGCGTGCGCGACACCCTCCTCGGCGCGGCCCAGGCCAAGGGCGTCGCCCTGCAGGTCCCCCAGGTCGGCTCGATGTTCTCGCTCTTCTTCAACGACCGCCCCGTCCGCGACTACGACACGGCCGTCGCCTCGCAGGGCGAGCTCTACCGCAAGGTCTTCCGCCACGCGCTCGACGCCGGCGTCTACCTCGCGCCCTCGCCCTACGAGACGGCCTTCCTCTCCACCGCCCACGAGGGCGCGGACATCGACCGCGCCTGCGAGGTCCTCGACGCCGCCGTGCGCGCCCTCTGACCATGTCGCGCTTCGCCTTCCTCGGAGCCGGCCGCATGGCCTCGGCGATGGCCCGCGGCCTCGTCCGCTCGCGCGCGGCCGCGCCGGCCGACCTCGCCTGCATCGGCGGCGCCGGCACCACCTCGCTCGTGCTCGCCCAGGAGCTCGGCGTCCGGCTCGCGACCTCGCCCGGGGCCCTGCTCGAGGGCGCCGATGTCCTCATCGTCGCCTGCAAGCCCCAGGTCTTCCCCTCGCTCGACGCCGCCTACGGCCGCCTCGCCGCGGGCAAGCTCGTGGTCTCCGTCCTCGCCGGCACGCGCCTCGAGCGCCTGCGCGCCTTCTTCCCCGACGCCCGCTCCATCGTCCGCGCCATGCCCAACACGCCCGGCGCGATCGGGCAGGGCATCACGGCATGGACGTCCGACCAGCCGCTCGGCGAGGACGACCGCGCCCTTCTCGCCCAGGTGCTCGGCGGCCTCGGCGACTCGCTCGAGGTCCCCGAGTCCCAGCTCGACGCCGTCACGGCCGTGAGCGGCAGCGGCCCCGGTTTCTTCTTCGAGTTCCTCGCCGCCTACGAGCGCGGCGCCGTCGCCCTCGGCCTCGAGCCCGAGCTCGCCCGCCGCCTCATCCGCACGACCTTCGTCGGCTCGCTCGCGTTGGCCGACGCCACGGGCGAGCCGCCCGCGCGACTGAGAGACCAGGTGACCTCGCCCGGCGGCACCACCCGCGCCGGCCTCGATGTCCTTCAAGGCGCGCCCCTCGACGACCTGGTCGCCAAGGCGCTCGAGGCCGCGCGGGATAGGGCGAGGGAGCTGAGCCGATAAGCGGGGAGTGAGGAGTGGGGAGCGGGGAGTGGGGAGCGAGGAGTGGGGAGTGAGGAGCGGGGAGCGAGGGGAGGGGAGTGTCTGTCCGCAGACTTTGGCTTGGTGATTCCAGCACCTTGCTTTTGAAGCCCTAGCTATTCCCTTGTGGCTATCGGCATCTCGTTTCCCGCACCTCGCCCCCCGCTCCCCGCTCCTCGCACCCATGCCCACCCTCCGCCCCTCCGCCGAGCGCGGCCACTTCGACCACGGCTGGCTCAAGACGTGGCACAGCTTCAGCTTCGCCGACTACCACGACCCCGCGCACATGGGCTTCCGCTCCCTGCGCGTGATCAACCAGGACATCGTCGC
>CAIPVK010000047.1 GCA_903868455.1 uncultured Opitutia bacterium | reverse complement strand
CGACATCCGCGACCTCCTCGGCGAGAAGGGGCGGACGGCCGAGAAGCGCTTCATCTCCAACCGCACCAAGGGGCCGTTCAACGCCTGGCTCGTCCCCGACACGTCGAGGGGCTGGTCGTTCGCCTTCCCGCCGAGGAAGGGAAAACCCGGCAAGAAGGAGAAGGAAGACTGAGGGCTGGAAGGGGCTAGAAGAGGCGAAGACGAGGATTCGGAGGATGACGAGGAGGCGGAGGAGCCGGAGGATGATCTACCGGGCCGGAGGCCCTCCGCTGGCCAGCTGACCCGCCAACCGCTGATCCGCTGTCGAACCAGCTGCTACCGCTGCCACCGCTGCTACCGCTAGTGCCGCTAAAAGAGGATCGAAGGAGCTAGAAGCGGCGAAGACGAGGATCACGAGGATGACGAGGAGGCGGAGGAGCTGGAGGAAAAGGCGGTCTGCTCCGCGAGCCGCCCCTACCCAATCCGCCCCTTCATCCCCTTCGTCCCATTTAGTCCTCTTCGCCCATTTCGTCCTTTTCATCCCTTCAATCCCTTCATCCCTTTAATCCCGAACTCGCCCCGCGAGTTCACCTCTCTCCCCACCCCGCCGGTTCCCACTCCTGTCGAGGCAGCCGGAGGGCGGGAGGAAGTCGGAGCTCCGTCTCGAGGCCGCGGAGGAACTCGAGCTCGGTCGGCGACCCATCGCGCTCCTTGGAGAGCGTCGAGACCCAGAGGGGTCGGAGGTACTGGTAGGCCTCGCGCGCCTTCCCGCCGTCGCGCATCAGCCGCGCGGCGAAGTAGGCGGAATACCAAGGGGCGGGAGGATTCTCGTGGGCGCGGCGATAGTAGTCGGCGCCGAGGAGCGGGTCCTTGACCTTCGTCTCGGCGAGGTAGCCGCCGAGCACGAGCAGGGCCGCGGGCTTGCGGCTGAGGGGGACGCCTTCCTCGACCGCTTCCAGGGCCTTGCGGGCGAAGCGCTCGAAGGCGCGCTGCTGCTCGGCCTCGGAGACCTTGAGATAGCCGCCGCGCGCCCGGATCTCCCAGTGCGCCATGTCGAGGCCGACCATGTTGATGCGGGCCTCCCAGAAGGCCGTGGCGTGCGGGTCCAGGAGGCAGGCCAGCCGAAGGAGGGCCTCGCAGCCGCGGTCGCGCCGCTCCCACTTCACGTAGGCGCGGATCCAGGCGAGGTCGGCGAGCAGGGGGCGGAAGCCGCCGAGGAGGCCGAGCATGGCGCCCTCCCCCACCGGCAGGTCGAGGTCGGCCCGGCGCAGCTCGGGGATGGCGCGCCGCGCGGAGTTCCAACCGCGGTCGCCCAGCTCGCCGGCGAGGACGACGGCGAGGAGGCAGAGGACGGCGGTCGCGAGGCGGGACATGGCTCAGATCTCGCGGCGGCGGAAGGCGAGGCAACCCAGGGCCAGGAGGACGGCGAGGTAGCCGGCGCCGGCGAGGGCGGGGTCGAGCACCATGGCGGCGTCGGCCTTGGAGGGCGCGAGCACGAGGGTCTCGCCGAGGTTGAACATCTGGAGGTTGGGGAAGGCGCGCGAGGCGACCCAGAGGCCGGCGCGAAGGAGGCCGTCCGTCTCCGGCCGCTGCAGCGCGTCCTGCGCGATCCACACCAGCTGGCCCGCGAGCACGGCGAGCGAGCCGACGACCACCGTGTAGAGGAAGGTGCGGGCGAGCGACCCGATGAGGAGGGTGAGGGCGGCGACGAGGCCGAGGCGGAGGACCTGCAGGCCGGCGTGCGAGGCCAGGCCGCCGAGGCTCAGCTCGGGGGGCGTGGCGTTGAGCCGGGCGGCCTTGGCCGCGACCTCGGGCTCGCGCAGGAGGAGGATGGCGCCGACCACCCCGGTGATGACGAGGGCGAACACCGCGAGCACGGCCCAGGCGCCGAGGAACTTGCCGAGGAGGAACTCGGCGCGGCCGACGGGCTTGGCGAGGAGCGTGAGCGCGGTGCGGTTGTCGAGCTCGGCGTAGAGCAGCTGGGCGGGGAGCACGACGGCGAGGATGGAGCCGAAGAGGAGGGTCACGCCGAAGCCGAGGTCGGCGAGGAACTTCAGCTCGCCGTGGCCGAAGTCGATCGCCCGCAGGGGGAGCGCGGCGAGCGCGAGCGCGACCCCGAGGACGAGCAGGAATCCGAAGAAGCGCTGGCGCAGCGCCTCGAGGAAGGTGACGCGGGCGAGCGGGAGGAGGCGGGAGAGCATGGGAAGGATGGGCGGTACGGCGGGGTCAGCGGGGTTGGCGGGCTGAGGAGTGGACGAAGAACGAAAAACGAAGAACGAAGAGGGGGAGGAGCGGGGGTGGGGGGAGCGGGGAGTGGGGAGTGGGGGCGTGAGAATTGAGAATTAAAATGCGCGGGTGAGGTTGGCTGCCGTCTTTCGCCAAACGCCCTTCGCTCTTCGCTTTCTCGTTCTTCGTTTTTCGCTCTTCGTTCTTCGTTCTTCGTTTTTCGTTCTTCGTTTTTCGCTCTTCGCGCCCCTCAATCCCTACTCCCCGTCACCAATCGCCGGAACAGGTCCTCGAGGGACTGGCGGGGGTGGTCGACGGCCACCACGCGGGCGCCGGCGGCGGCGAGGGCGGCCTCGGCCGCGGCGCGCGCGGCGGGGGTGAGGTCCTCCACGGTGATCTGGTGGCGGTCGCGGCGCGCGAGGACGTCGTCGAGCGAGCCCTCGAGCACGAGCTTGCCGCGGTCCATGATGGCGACGCGGTCGCAGACCTGCTCGACCTGGCCGAGGAGG
>CAIPVK010000046.1 GCA_903868455.1 uncultured Opitutia bacterium | reverse complement strand
GGCCCCGACGATCGAGCGCGCGCCGATGCGGCAGCCATCGAGCAGGGTGGCGTGCATCCCGATCAGGCAGCCGTCGCCGACCTCGCACGCGTGGATCATGGCGAGGTGGCCGACCGTCACCCAGGCCCCGATGCGGGCGGGCAGGCCGTCGGCCACATGGACGACCGCGCCGTCCTGGATGTTGCTCCCCTCCCCGACCGAGACCGGCTCGATGTCCCCGCGCAGGACGGCGCAGGGCCAGACGCTGGCCTTGGGGCCGAGGGTGACGTCGCCGACGAGCACGGCGCGGGGGTGGACGAAGGCGCCGCCCCCCACGGTCGGCCCCTTGCCAAGGTGGCGGGTCAGGCGGGCCGACAGGTCGTCGGACGAGGGAAAGGGCGCCTGAAAGGGGTTCATTCCCCCAAAATGCGGGGGCGCAGGGGGGTGGAAAGGCGAAAACCGCAAAAAACCCCTTGCCAACCCCCCTTCGAGTCCTTTGCTCCGACCTTCCGCCCGCCATGAAGGCCACCATTCTCACCTCCGGACGCCAGTTCACCGTCAAGCAAGGCGACGTCCTCACCCTTAACCTCCTCCCCGAGTCGAAGGCGGGTGACACCGTCACTTTCGACCAGGTCGTCCTCCTCGGCGAGGGCGCGGGCATCAAGATCGGCGCCCCCACCGTCCCCGGCGCGAAGGTCACCGCCAAGCTCCTCGAGAACAAGCGCGGCGAGAAGATTCGCATCTTCAAGCACCGCCGCCGCAAGAACTACTACCGCCGCCGCGGCCACCGCCAGGAGCTCTCGGTCGTCAAGATCGAGTCCATCCAGGGCTAAGTCTCTCCAACCCCCTAGCGACCCACCACCATGGCAACCAAGAAGGGCGGCGGCACCTCCTCCAACGGCCGCGACTCCAACTCGAAGCGCCTCGGCGTGAAGCTCTACGGCGGCGAGTTCGCCACCGCGGGCTCGATCCTCATCCGCCAGCGCGGCACCCGCATGCGCGCCGGCCGCAACGTCGGCATGGGCCGCGACCACACCCTGTTCGCCCTCACGGACGGCCTGGTGAAGTGGGACCGCGAGCATCGCCGCGTGGCGATCATCCCGACCGCCTCCACGAGCTGCGCGGTCTGAGCCGTCCGGCTCGCCCCGAGACCCCGCCGCCGGCGGGGTCTTTTGCTTGGGCCTGCCCCGCCCCGCTGGTCAGTTCCCGCCCGAACCCCGGGCTGGAAACCGACGGCGCCCCTCCCTAGCCTGCCCCCATGGAACTCCCCGCCTTCCTCCGCTCGCCCGACCGCCCCACCGCCGTCGCCCGCATCCTCGCCGGCCTCTTCGGCATCCTCCTCGCCCTCGGGGCGACCGGCCCCCTGGCCAGCTTCGGCGTCGGCTTCGTCGCCAAGGAGATCCGCTTCGACCTGGTCTCGGCCGAGCGCGTGCCGGTGCTCGTCGCCATCGGCGCCGCCACCCTCGTCCTGGCCGTCCTCGGCCGGACCCGCTGGTTCATCTGGTGCGCGGCGGCGATCATCGTCACCTTCGGCTCGATGGTCTCGATCGGCGGCGAGAAGAGCAGCATGGAGATGCCGGGCTGGCTGAACGACGCCCTGACGAGCGTCGCCAAGGGCGCGCTCGAGCTCGTGACCTTCCACTACGGCACGCCCTGCCTCGCCCTGGGCATCCTCGGCATCCTCGGCGTCGGCATCTGGCGCTGCCGCGCCGCGCGCTGAGGCCTCAGGCGAAGTCGTAGATCAGGACCTTCGTCCAGAAGGCCTTGCAGGTCTCGACGAAGGCCAGGTGGGTCGGGTGCACCTGGTAGGCGTCGTGCGCGGCCATGTCGGGGAAGATGAGGTTGAGGCCGAACGAGTAGCTGCGGTCGATGACCGGGCGGTCGGTCGTCGCGACGGTCCCGACGTGGAAGGCGGTGACGCCGGGGATGGTGCCGAGGGCG
>CAIPVK010000045.1 GCA_903868455.1 uncultured Opitutia bacterium | reverse complement strand
CGGGTCGATGGGGTGCGCCTCGCGCACGAGGCGCCGCCAGCTCATCGGCCGGTCGTAGACCACGGCCATCGCGACCTGGAGGTTGAGGTAGGTCCAGCGGTCCTTCGGCTTGTCGTCGCGCCAGAGCGAGGCCCAGGTCCGCAGGCCGGCCGCGACGTCGTCGCCGGGCTTCACCGTGGTCAGCCAGGCCTCGAGCGCGTCGGGCCGGGCCATGAGCTCGCGCAGGAAATCGGCGTCCGCCTCCTCGCGCGCGACGGCGCGGAGGGCGTCGGGCGTGGCGCGGGCGATGAAGGCGGCCTGGGTGAGCCCGAGCGCGAAGTAGCGGCTCTCCCAGAGGCGGTCGTAGCGCTTGGCGCCGTTGGACCGCGCGGTCGCCTTGAAGGCGGGAACCAGGCCGCGCTCCAGGCGCGAGGCGTGGACCTCCCATCGGCCGTCGCCCACGCGCCTGGCGGTGTCCGTCACCAGCTTCTCGAGCTGGCGCGGGTCGCGCAGGGGGCCGCCGATGAAGGGATAGGGGCTGTCGTCCTCCGCGTTCTCCACCGAGGGGTCGATGACCGGTCCGGCGTCGGGCTTGGCCGCGACCTCGGGCGGCGGCGCCGGCGTCTCGGGCGCGGGCGCGGCGGGCGCCTCGGCCACGGGCGCGAGGGGCGCCTGGGGCCGGTCGAGGATCTCGTCGATCAGCGAGTAGGCCAGGCCCTGCTGGCGGTAGGACTGCACGCGCTCGTCGTAGGCCCACCAGGCGAGGTAACCGGCGACGGCGACCAAGGGGAGCAGGAGCCAGAAGGGGGGACCGTCGCCCTCGGGGTCGCGCCGCGGCGGAAGCGGAGGCCGGTAGGCCTGGGGCCGCCGGGGCGGGATGCGCTTCGGGCTGCTCATCGGGCCTTCCTTCGTAGGGAAGCGCCGCGGGTTTCCAAATCCATTCGCAGGGCGGCGGCGAGGGCCGGGGCGGTCGGGGAGCCCTTGACCCTGAGCAGGCCCTCCGGGGGGCCTTGGTGGAGGAGCCGCCCGCCGCCGGAGCCGCCCTCGGGGCCGATCTCCACCAGCCAGTCGGCCTCCGCGAGGATGTCCGGGTGGTGCTCGATGACGACCACGGTGTGCCCTTGGTCGACCAAGTCGTGGAGCACGCCGAGCAGCCGGCGGATGTCCGCCGGGTGGAGGCCGATGGAGGGTTCCTCGAGGAGGTACAGGTTGGGGCGGATCTTCCCGCGCGCGCGCTCGGCGAAGGTGGGGAGGCCGCGGATGAGCTCCGTGACGAGCTTGAGGCGCTGGGCCTCCCCGCCGGAGAGCGTGGGGCTGCTCTGGCCGAGGGTGAGGTAGCCGAGCCCGGTGCGGTTCATGAGGCCGCACATCTCGCGGAGGCGGACGTCGCTCCCGAGCGCCTGCTCGGCCTCGGCGAAGGTCAGCGCGAGGATGTCGGCCGCCGACCGTCCGTCCCAGCGCAGCGACGCGGCCACCGGCCCGAAGCGCGAGCCGCCGCAGGCCTCGCAGGGCACGAAGGTCTCCGGCAGGAAGCTCATCTCGAGCTTGGCGCGACCGGCGCCGGCGCAGGCCTCGCACCGACCGCCCTCCGTGTTGAAGGAGAAGAAGCCGGGGCCCGCCCCGCGCATCGCGGCCTCGGGCAGCTTGGCCAGGCGCTCGCGCACGAGGTCCCACGCGCCGATGTAGGTCGCCGGGGTCGAGCGCGGCGTCTTGCCGATGGGATCCTGGTCGACGACCACGAGCTGGCGCAGGCCGTCCAGCCCGGCGAGCGAGGCGAAGGCGCCCGCGCCGAGGCCGAGCGACGCGCCCTCCGGGCCCTTGGCGCCGTCCTTCCCGCGCGCGAGGGCGTGGCGCGCCACCGGCGCGAGCAGGTCGGAGACGAGGGTGGACTTCCCCGCGCCGGAGACGCCGGCGACCACGGTCAGGCGCCCGCGCGGGAGGCGGAGGTCGAAGCCGCGCAGGTTGCGCAGGGCCGCGCCGCGCAGCTCGATCCAGCCCTCCGGCGCGCCCTTGCCGCGGGCCCCGACCGGACGCCGCGCGCCGCGCATCGGGTGGGCGAGCGGGTCGCGCAGCGCGCGGCCGGTCGGCGAGTCGGGGCAGGCCATGACCTCCTCGGCCGTGCCCTGGGCGAGGATGCGGCCGCCCTCGCGCCCGGCGCCGGGCCCGAGGTCGACCACGCGGTCGGCCGCGCGCATCGTGTCCTCGTCGTGCTCGACCACGAGGACGGTGTTGCCGCGGTCGCGCAGCCCGCGGAGCGAGGCGATGAGGCGGTCGTTGTCGCGCGGGTGCAGGCCGATGCTCGGCTCGTCCAGCACGTAGAGCGCGCCCGAGAGCGTCGAGCCGAGCTGCGAGGCGAGGCGGATGCGCTGGGCCTCGCCGCCCGAGAGCGTGTCGGCGGGGCGGTCGAGCGCGAGGTAGCCCAGGCCGACGCCGCCGAGGAAGCTCAGGCGCGAGGCGATCTCGGGCAGGAGCGGCGCGGCGATGGCGCGCTCGCGCGGCCCGAGGTCGAGGCGGCCGAGGAAGGCGAGCGCCTCGTCGGGAGGCAGGGCGAGCAGGTCGGGCAGGGAGAGCGCGCGGCGGCCGTCGGAGAGGCGGATGGAGCGGCCGAAGGGGGCGAGGCGCCGGCCCTCGCAGGCCGGGCAGGGCGCCTCGCCGACCCGGTCGGCGATCGCGTCCTCGTGCAGCGTCTCCTCCTCGTCGGAGGCGAAGCGCTCGACCGCGCGCCCGTGGCCGCGGCATTCCGGGCACCAGCCGCGCGGCGAGTTCCAGGAGAGGTGCTTGGGCTCGGGCTCGGGGTAGGCCTCGCCGGTGGCCGCGTCGACGCGCGCGGTCGCGAGCAGGGCGAGCTCGCGGCCCGAGGGCCCGAGCAGGAGGAGCGCGCCCTTGCCGACGCGCAGGGCGTCTCGGACGGCGGCGCGCAGGGCGCGGTCGCCCTTCCCGGCCTCGCCGCCCTCGGGCGCGACCGAGCCGCCGCGGCCCAGGGCGGCCAGGACGACGTCGACGTCGTGCTCGCGGTAGCGGTCGAGCCCGGCGAAGCCCTCGGCCTCGCGCAGCTCGCCGTCGCAGCGCAGGCGCCGCGCCCCGCGGTCGCGCGCCCACTCCGCCAGCGGCCGGTGGTGGCCCTTGCGCCCGCGCACGAGCGGCGCGGCGAGCAGCAACCCGCCCTTGCCCGCGCGCGCCGCCTCGGCGGCGACGCGGCGGACCACCGCGTCCTCGGTCAGGGAGACGAGCGGCTTGCCCGAGGCCGGGCTGTGCGGCGTCCCGGCGCGCGCGTAGAGGACGCGCAGGTACTGCGCGACCTCCGTCACGGTCGCCACGGTCGACTTGGAGGAGCCGCGCGTCACGCGCTGCTCGATGGCCACCGCGGGCGGCAGGCCGCGCAGCGAGTCGAGGTCGGGCTTGGGCAGCTGCTCGACGAACTGGCGCGCGTAGGCGGAGACGCACTCGAGGTAGCGGCGCTGGCCCTCGGCGAAGAGGATGTCGAAGGCGAGGGTCGACTTGCCCGAGCCCGAGACGCCGGTCAGCACGGTCAGCTCGCCGTGCGGGATGTCGAGGGAGACGTCGCGCAGGTTGTGCTCGCGCGCGCCGCGCAGCTCCACGGCCTCGGGCCGGGCCGCCGCCGCGCGCGGCGCGGGCGCGGCGAAGGCGGCGTCGTCCGACGCCAGCAGGCGGCCGGTCGGCGTGCCCGCCCCGGCGACCGCCGCCGGCGGTCCCTCGGCCACGAGGCGCCCGCCGCCCGGGCCCGCCTCGGGGCCGAGCTCGGCCAGCCAGTCGCAGGCGGCGAGGACGTCGCGGTGGTGCTCGACCACGACGAGCGAGTGCCCGGCGTCGGCCAGCCGGTGGAGCAGGCCGAGCAGGCGCGCGACGTCCTCGCGGTGGAGGCCGGTCGTCGGCTCGTCCAGGAGCAGCAGCGCGCCTCCCGGCGCCGTGGCCTCGGCGCGCCGCGCCTTCCCGCGCGCGGCCGGCGGCTTGCCGATCCCGCCGAGGAAGCGCACGAGCTTGAGGCGCTGGGCCTCGCCGCCGGAGAGCGTGGTGAGGGGCTGGCCGAGCCGCAGGTAGCCGAGGCCGACCTCCTCGAGGACCGCCAGCTGGCCGGTCGCGGGCGTGCGCTCCCCGAGGAAGGCGCGCGCCTCCGCCACGGTCATCGCGAGCAGGTCGGCCACGCTCCGCCCGTCCACCCGCAGGCGCAGGACCTCGTCGCGGAAGCGCCGGCCCTCGCAGGAGGGGCAGGGCACGGCGACGTCGGAGAGGAACTGCATCTCGACCGTCTCCCAGCCCGCGCCGCCGCAGCGCTCGCAGCGCCCGTCGCCGGCGTTGAAGGAGAAGTGCCCCGGGCCCATGCCCTCGGCGCGCGCCGCCTCGGAGTTGCCGAGCCAGTTGCGCACCGCGTCCCACGCGCCGGTGTAGAGCGCGGGGTTGGAGCGCGGCGTGCGCGTCACGGGCGACTGGTCGACGAGCGCGACCTCGGCCACGGGACGGTCGAGCCGGACCCAGCCCGAGGCCTCGGGCCGGGCCTCGCCCGTCTCCGGGTCGCGGTCGGCGAGGACCTGGTGGAGCAGGGTGGACTTGCCCGAGCCCGAGACGCCGCAGAGGCCGACCAGGCGCCCGAGCGGCAGGTCGAGGTCGAGCCCGCGCAGGTTGTTCACCGTCGCGCCGCGCACGCGCAGCCGCGGCGCGTCGTCCGCGACCGGACGCGGCCGCCGCGCCTCGGGGCTCCGGCGTCCCGAGAGCCAGTCGCCGGTGACCGACCCGCGGGCCTTCGCCGCGCCCGCCGGCGGGCCGGCGTAGACGAGCTCGCCGCCGCCGGCGCCGGGCCTCGGGCCGATCTCGACGAGCCAGTCCGCCGCGCGCATGACCGACTCGTCGTGCTCGACCACGACCACGGTGTTCCCCTGGTCGACGAGCCCGCGCAGGATGGCCGTCATCCGCCCGATGTCGCGCGCGTGCATGCCGACGCTGGGCTCGTCGAGGATGAAGACGGTGTCGGCGAGCGAGGCGCCGAGGCAGGACGTCAGGTTGACGCGCTGGACCTCGCCGCCGGAGAGCGTGCGCGACAGGCGGTCGAGCGTCAGGTAGCCCAGGCCGACCGCCTCGAGGTAGCCGAGGCGGGCGAGGATGGCGGCGACGGCGTGCTCCGCCGGGTGGCGCGGGCGCTCGGCGCGCTCCGGCCCGAGCCACTCCCGCAGCCCCGACACCGTCATCGCGTAGAGCTCCGGCAGCGTCGCGCCCCGCCAGCGCCAGCAGAGCGTCTCGGGCTGGAAGCGCGCGCCGCCGCAGGACGCGCAGGGCTCGTAGGCCCGGTAGCGCGCGAGGAAGACGCGCACGTGCATCTTGTAGGTGGTCGACTCCAGCCAGCGGAAGAACCCGCGGATGCCGTACCACTTGGTCGTCCACTCCCCGGGCCGGTATCCGGGCTCGCCGTCGCGCACGAGCGTCCGCTGCGCCTCCGTCAGCGCCGACCACGGGCGGTCGACGGGCACGCCGAGGCGGCGGCAGGCGCGGAGGAGGTCGCGCTGGCTCTCGCCGTAGACCGAGCCCTGGAAGGGCGCGACCGCGCCCCCGGCGAGCGTGAGCGAGGGGTCGGGCACGACCTTCGCCCAGTCGAGGCCGATGGTGCGGCCGAAGCCGCGGCACGACGGGCAGGCGCCGAGCGGCGAGTTGAAGGAGAAGAGGCCCGGCGTGGCGGGGCGGAAGCGGCGGCCGTCGACCGGCGACTCCAAGGACTCCGAGACGCGCAGCCGCTCGACGCCGTCGGCCCCGAGGACCCTCAGGCGCCCGCCGCCCATGCGGAAGGCGGCGCGCGCCGCCTCGTCGAAGCGCCCGCGCGCGGCGGGCTCGGCGCGGACGCGGTCCTGGACCACGACGATCTCCGCGAGGTCGGCGGGGACGGCCTCCTCGCCCAGCCGCAGCCAGCGGCCCGCCCAGGCGCGCGCGTAGCCGGCGCGCGCGAACTCGGCCGCGAGGCGTTCCCAGTCCAGCCCGCCGGCGCGCGCCACCGCGAAGCCGACCACCGCCTCCTCCCCGGGCATCGCCGCGAGGCAACGCTCCCAGGCGGCCTCGGGCCCGCCCGGGCGGAGGACGCGCCCGTCCGCGGGGTCGACGAGCTCCGCGCGGTGGGCGAAGGCCACCTTGAACCAGTCGCACAGCTCGGTCATCGTCCCGACCGTCGAGCGCGAGGTGCGCACGCTGTTGCCCTGGCGGATGGCGACCGAGGGGCGGATGTTCTCGGCCGCGTCCAGCGCGGGCGCCGGCAGCAGCTCGAGGAACTGCCGGACGTAGGGCGAGAAGGTCTCGACGTAGCGGCGCTGGCCCTCGGCGTGCAGCGTGTCGAAGACGAGCGAGGACTTGCCCGCGCCCGAGAGGCCGGTGACGACCACCAGCCGGCCTACCGGGATGTCGACGTCGAAGCCCTTCAGGTTGTTCTGGCGGACGCCGCGGAGGCGGATCGTGTCGGGACGTCGGGCGGCCATCGAACCTTCCATCCCAACGGGTTCGACCGGCTTGGCAAGCGACCGGCTCAACCCGTCGCGCGCCGCAGCCCGGAGGGCGTGGCGAGCCAGCCCACGGGCCGGTCGTGGGGCTCGGTCGGGACGGACGCCACCACCTGGAAGCCGTGGCACCAGCCGACGGTCGCCGCGCCCGGGGGCAGGGCGGCGAGCAGGCGGTCGTAGTCCCCGCCGCCTTGCCCGAGCCGCGCGCCCGCGGCGTCGAACGCCAGTCCCGGCGCGAGAACGAGGTCGAGCGACGACGGGTCGGCGACCGCCGCGTCCGCGGGCGGGCAGGGGATGCCCCGGGCGTCGGGCGCGAGATCCGCGGCCGACGCGAGCCACCTCAGGACCATGCCCCCGGGCCCCGCCGACGGCAGGGCCACGCGCTTGCCCGCCGCGAGGGCGGCGGCGATCACGG
>CAIPVK010000044.1 GCA_903868455.1 uncultured Opitutia bacterium | reverse complement strand
TTCGGGCTCGACGAGGCCGACGCCGCCCGGGCGCTCGCCGAACCCGCCCGCCGCCTCCGCGCCTACGTCGGCCACGCCGGCTGGTCCGCGGGCCAGCTCGAGCGCGAGCTGCGCCAGGGCGCCTGGGTGGTCGCGCCGCTCGGCCCCGAGGCCGAGTCGCTCACGGGCGAGGACCTCTGGCGCCGATGGATCCTCCGGGCCCGCCCTGAGCTCGGCCTGCTGCTGGACGCGCCGGGGGATGTGGGGTTGAATTGAGAGGCGAGGGGATGAAGAGATTGAAGGATTAAAGGGATTAAAGGGGTTGAAGGGATGAAGAGATGAAGGAGCAGAGGGTGGAATTGGTGAGGGACTATCGAGTCTAGAATGCGTGGGGGCGACGTTGCGTAGCTCGGATGCGGCCAAACGAAGCCGATTCTCGACGATGCGATGCGCGTCTTCGCAAGGCTGCGTCATCCTCATCCCGAAGCGCCCCTGTCCCTCTCTAACTTCAATCCCTTCAGTCCCTTCAATCCCTTAAACCCCTTTAATCCTTTCATCCCTTTCATCCTTCAATCCCTTCACCAAGGATGCGATCTCCCTGAACCTCGGGTGCTCCGAGTCGCCCATCAGGGAGTAGAGGACCGTCTCCACCGGGAGCACATGGGCGCCCGCGCGTCGCAGCGCCTCGAAGGCCATCGCCTGGTCGCCGGGTCGCCGCGCGCCGATCGCGTCCCCGAGCAGCGTCACGCCCATGTCCTCGGCCAGCGCTTGCACGGCGGTCTGGTGGACGCAGATCGGCCCCTCCACGCCCGCGAGCAGGAGGTGGTCGACGCCCCGGTCGCGCAAGGCCTCGAGGAGCCCGGTCGCACCCAGCGCCGAGAAGGCCGTCTTGGCGAAGACCGCGCAGCCCTCGCCCGCCGCCTCCTTGAGGCCGGGGTCGGTCGGGCCCAGCTTCGCCGGCGCCTGCTCCGTGGCCAGGATGGGGAGCCCGAGGCGACGCGCCCCGGCGGCGGCCAAGCGGCAGCGGCCGAGCACCGCGGCGCCGTCGGGAATCGCCCCGAGGAAGGGGGTCTGGACGTCGATGAGCAGGAGGGCGGCGGGCATGGTCCCATCATGGGGCGGCGGCCGGGAGGCGACAACCCTGCATCGCCCGATGTCCCTTGCGCTCCGCCCTCCGCTTCCCTCAAATCCTCCCCATGGAATGGCAGGTCAAACCCATCGCCCGCGCGTGCGCCGTGACCGGCCGCGAGCTCGTCCCCGGCGACCTCGTCACCTGCATCGTGCACAAGCCCACCGGCGCCCCGATGGAGCGGGCCGACGTCCTCCGCGACCACGCCGGCGCGTTCAAGGCGACGGGTCTCGTCCTCGGCCGCTGGAACCGCGAGGTCAAGGAGCGCGGCGAGGAGGAGAAGGCCCTGCGCGCCCAGCTGCTCGCCTCGCGCGAGGAGTTCTTCCTCTCCCTCTTCGACGACCCTTCCGACCCCGCCGGCGAGAAGGCCATCCTGAAGCACATCCTCGCCCTTCTCCTTGAACGGCGTCGCATCATCCGCCCCGCCGGGCCGGCGGTCGACGGCAACCTGCCGTACCTCCACGTCCGCACCCAGCAGGTCCTGCAGGTGCCCGTGGTCGACCTCCGCCCCGAGGACATCCAGCGTGTCCAGGGCACGCTCGACCTCCTCATCGCCTGACCATGACCGCCCGCCTCCTCGCGGCCCTCGCCGCCCTCGCCCTCGCCGGCTGCACGCCCGAGCTGCCCGAGGATGTCTTCACGGTCTACATCGAGGCGCCGATCTCCGC
>CAIPVK010000043.1 GCA_903868455.1 uncultured Opitutia bacterium | reverse complement strand
GAAGTAGGTCGTGCCGTCGTCGCGCTTGACGACGAGCATGGACTCCTGGCGGTCCTCGACGACGGGGCCGGCGGCGGCCTCCTCCTCGCGGCGGCGCGAGCGCTCGGAGCGGTAGAGGATGTAGGCGGTGGCCACCTTGTAATGGCCCTGGGCCATCAGCTCCTCCTGGACGAGGTCCTGGACCTCCTCGATGCCGATGAGGGCGAGGCCGGAGGCGGCCACGCGGCGGGAGACGCCGGCGGCGACGGCCTCGGCGGGCGAGGAGTCGAGGTTGAGGGAGAGGAAGGCCTTGCGGACGGCGATCTCGACCTTGTCCTGGCGCCAGGCGACGACCTGGTGGTTGCGGCGCATCAGCTTGGTCGAGACCTTGGCGACGGTGGCGGGCGCCTCGGCCGCGGCGCGCGAGAAGAGCAGGCTCTTGGCGATGTCGTGGCGGTTGTGGCGGACGAGCGCGGTCTCCAGGGCGGCGAGCACCTGGGGCTGCGTGACCTCGGCGCCGGCCTGCTGGAGCTTGTGGGCGACCTCGACGGCGACGGCCACGACGAAGTCGCGGTTCTGCGAGCTGTAGATGTCGTCGACCTCGCGGCGGGCGACGAGCAGGTTGGTCAGGGCCTCGCCGATCAGGTCGGCGAGCGCCGCGGGGTCGGCCGCCGGGTGGGCGACGGGCCCGAGGCTCGCGGCGGGCACGGATTCGCGCCAGTTGAAGCGGGGCTTCGTGTCGGCGGGGGCGGCGATGGTGTTCTTGAGGGCGATGTCCTCGTGGAAATAGGGGATGTCGTTGCGCATGGTCTGAAGTCGGTGGCGGGGAAAAGGGATGGGATGCCGGGTTCGGCGGGGGTGGGGTAGGGACTGGTTTCCGAGGGGTTCGGGATCAGAGCTCGTCGTCGCTCGCGGTCTTGATGGAGGACGACTTCTTGTACTCCGTCACGCGGCCCTCGAAGAAGTTCTGCTCCTTCTTGAGGTCCATCATCTCGGAGAGCCAGGGGAAGGGGTTGGCGGGCGCGGCGGCCAGCAGCGGGTCGAGGCCGCAGTTGCGGAGGCGGCGGTCGGCGATGTAGTCGATGTACTGCTCGAACTCCTTGGCGGAGAGGCCGAGCGCGTTGACGGGGAGGCAGTCGCGGATGAACTCCTTCTCCAGCGAGACGGCCTGGGCCATGAGCTGGCGGAGCTCCTCGCGGAACGCGGGGGTCCAGATGTCGGGGTTCTCGGCCACGAGCTCGGCGAGGAGCTGGCGGAAGAGGTCGATGTGGTTGGACTCGTCGCGCAGCGTGTAGCGGAACATCTGGCCGATGCCCGGGAACTTGTTCTGGCGGGAGAGCGAGAGGACCATGCCGAAGAGTCCGTAGAACTGGGTGCCCTCCATGCATTGGCCGAAGAGGAAGATGTTCTTGGCGAGGGCCTGCTTGTTCTCGGTCAGCTCCATGTCCATGTCGCGGCGCAGCGCGCGGGAGTTGGAGACGACGAAGTCGGCCTTCTTGTCGATGGTGGGGATGTCGGCGAACATGGCCTCGCACTCGTGCGGGTTCACGCCGAGCGAGGAGATCATGTAGACGAGCGAGTCGGCGTGGATGTTCTCCTCGTGCGCGTGGCGGCCGAGGACGAGCTTGAGCTCGGAGGCGGTGACGAGCTCGCGCACGACGTGGATGATGTTGTCGCCCACGATGCCCTCGGCGGCGGAGAAGTAGCCGATCGCCATCTTGATGATCCAGCGGTCGATCTCGGTGATCTGGCCGGAGGCGTCGACCCACTGGTCGCGGTCCTTGCCCATGGGGATGTCCTCCGGCTCCCAATGGTTCGCCTTCATCGTCTTGTAGAGGTCGTACGCCCACTGGTACTTCAGCGGGAGGATATTGAAGAACATCGTCTCGCGACCGTTGATGACGCGCTTCGCGGCGATGGCGGCCTCGGCCTTGGCCTTGTCCAGGGTGAACGTCTTGGGGCCGACCTTCAGGGTGATGGTTTCCATGTGGGGAGAGGGATTTTGGGGTTGGGGGGTCAAGGGATACCTGCCGTCAGGGACGGCAAAACCTTGGTGTGAAGCCATAGATAACACTACCTATTGTGGTATCAAGTGGTTTTCGGTACTAAATGTTGTGGTTGGGCTTAAGCGTTTGGAAATGGGGGACTTGTGGAAGTAACTTTATTCACACCCCCTTGTTTTGACGGAAATTTGATAAAAATATCCGTCTGGGAGGGGAGCGGAGGACCCTAGGCGCACCGACCCCGCTTGCAATGGGGGGTTGTTGGACTTGTTCACCGTCCGGGAGGTTGCCCGAGGGCGTCTCGCCGCCCAATCTCGCCCCATGGACACGCCGGCCGACCGCCCTTCCCTGCCCCGACGCCTCCGCTCGGCCGAGCGCGCGCTCTGGACGCCCGCCTGGCTGGCCCGATCGGACCTCGCGGGCAAGGCCGCCGGCGTCTGGCGCACGGTCGTGACGACCCTGCGCGGCACG
>CAIPVK010000042.1 GCA_903868455.1 uncultured Opitutia bacterium | reverse complement strand
TGCAGGGCCTCGTCGCGGCTGACCGGCGTCTTCGGCGCGGCTCCGGGGAATCGGACGGATAGGCTGGCGCCGTTGCCGCCGCGAGGCTCGGCCTGGACGGTCACCTGCACGCGGAGGATCTCGCCGGGCGCGACCTCGAAGCTCCGGCGCAGGGTGCCTTGGGGGGCGATCGCGGCGAGGCGGGCGGAGGTTGCGACGAAGGCTCCGGGCGGAGCGGCCCAGAGGCGCCAGCCGCTGTCGGAGGCGGGCAATCCGCGGAAGGCGAAGCCATCCGAACCCGGGGTGACGCGACGTTGGCGCGCGGCGGCGAGCTTGGCCACGCGGGCGGCCGCGGGCGCGTCGGCGGGCAGGTCGACGGAGGCGGTCGCGAGCAACGGCCAGGGGTTGGGTTGGGCGAAATCCTCCCACCGCAGGTTGGCCTGGCCGGGCCACTTGCCGGCATTGAAGGCGACCAAGGCGGCGTTGCGCTCGCGCTCGGCGGCCAGCATGGGGCCGAGCGACGCCGGGGTGGCGGCCCATCCCGAGCGGATCACGAGGCGGGCCTGCGCGGTGCGGGCGGCCTGCGCCTTGACCGCGGCCCAGGCCAGCTCGAACTGGCGGAGGCGCTGCCCCATGCGGCGATGGCGAGCGTCCCGCGGCGCGGCCTCGAGCACGGCGCGGGCGCGGGCGAGCAAGGCGTCTCCACGCTCGCCGAGGAGACCATCGGTGTCCTCCGGCACGAACGCGCCGTCGCGCCAGCCGAGCAGCCATTGGCCCGGCAGGCGGTCGGCGAAGGCGCGCTCCCAGCAGGCGGCGATGCCGGCGTGGAGCTCGCGCAGCGGCTCGGCGGCCGGGCCGTAGGCGGCGGCGAACCAGCGGCGCTCCAACTCGTCGGCGTCCCGCGATGGGTCGTCGAGCAGCTTGGCGCCCACCCAGAGCTTGGGGGCGTCGAAGATCCAGAGCGGGTCGACCTCGGCGTACCACGAATCGACGCCCGCGGCGGCGACGGCGCGGATGGAGGCGACGGTGGCGGGGAGGTGGACGCGCGGGAAGGGGACGTCCCTTCCGAACCCGTAGTCCCAGGTGGCGAGACGTCGCACGCCGGAGCGCCCCCACGCGGCGAGTCGCGCGGCTTCCTCGGCGGCGTAGGCCGGGTTGGCGTATTGGATGCGGTCGGCGCAGACCGCGGGGAAGATGTCGGGGTGGACGGGGAAGGACGGCGGGGCCTGGGCGTCGAGGTAGGCCAGGGCTCCGATCGCGCGGTCGCCGTCGGGGTTCCAGTCCTCCGCCGCCACGCGGTTGAGGAAGCCGAAGACATAATCCGATCGGTCGGGACGACCGTCGACGACCTTGCGGCCCGGCCAGGCGGCGGGGTCGTCGGGGTAGACGACCGAATCGTTGATGCCGAGCGGGGCGGCCAACTCGGAGGGGTTCGACTTCAGCCAGCGACGGACCTGCCCGGCGGCGAGCGCGGGCGCGTCGGGATGGTCGAGCCGCGGGTTGGGAGAGCGACCGCGCTGGACGGGCGCGAGCGGGCGGCCCTCCGAGACGCCGAAGAGCTCGGGGCGCGACGCGAAGAGCTCGGGGGTGAAGACGGTGTGGACGCCGTGGGTGCAGCGAGGGCGGGCGCCGTAGCCGTTAAGCCGGGCCCAGGCCAGCTCATGGGCGTTGTCCATGCCCGAGACCGCGCGCCAGGCGACGACGGGCGTCCACGTCTCGTCCCTCGGCCACGTCACCTCGGCGAGCGGCGCGAAATCCGCGCCGGCCTCGGCGGGGAGCGCGAAGGTGATGCCGAGCGCGGTCTCGCAAAGCCGGCCGCAGGCCATGCGGGTGGCGACGGGGGAATCGCCGAGGATGACGAGCGTGTCACCCCAGGTCCGGCGGATCGCGCGGTCGCCGTCGCCCGCCGGCGGTTCGAGATCGGCGCGAGCCGCGAGACGCGTGCGGCCGAGCGCGATGCCGCCGCGGGCGGGCGCGCCGGACTCGCGGCGGACCTCCGGCCGGACACCGGTGACGCGACCGGCCCAGTCGGCGAGCTCCTCGGCGGCGACCATCTCCTCGAAGTCGGGCTCCTCCGGGATCCAGATGGGGCCCGACCAGCGTCCCTCCGCGAACCAGGCGCGCGGCGCCTCGCCCTCGGGGGTGGCGACGCAGCCCGAGAGCAGGAGCGCGAGCAGGAGGAGGCGGCGCATGCGGAAGTCTCGCCGAGGACATCCCCCTGCCGCAAGTCCCCAGCCACGGATGAGGTTCGCTCGCTAGGGAATGGGGGCGCTGGCGAGCCGCGCGGCCGGAGTCCCAAGGTGCGCGCGCCATGCGCCCCCGACTCAGCCCCCTGCCCTGCCTGCTTATCGCCCTCGCCCGCCTTCCGGCCGCCACCTTCATCGGCGAGGGCGACCTTTCGGATTGGTCCGACCCATCCAACTGGGCGGACGCCGCCCTCCCAACCCCGGGCGAGGCCATCGTGATCCAGACCACCTATGCGGACACCTTCCGGCTGGGCGAGGGCTCCTGGGAACCGCTCGACGTGGTCCTGGCCGGCTCGCGTAACCTGACGATGGACCTCGCGGAGGGAACCGTCCTCGGCTCCGTCACGACACTGAACCCAGGCTATCACGGCCTTGGCGGCGGGTCCCTCGGCGGAACGAGCTATTGGAACCTCGCCGGCGGCTCGGCGGTCGTGCTGGAAAGACTCGGCGCCGGGGCGCACCTCGAGCTGGTCTCGGGTAACGGGGTGCTGCTGATCGGACCCCAGGATGCGGGCGGAGTGACGCCGGCGACCGTCGTGGCAAGGTCGGGCATCGTCCAGTTCAACGACGAGAACGGCCCGTCGCACGACGGCATCGAGATGGTGCTGGCCGGGGGCCAGATGACCTTCACGTGGAATTTCGGCCGCCTCGGAGCCCTTCGCATCGAGGACGCCCACACGTCCACGGAAGGATGGGGGGTCGTCACCGTGGGCCGTCTGTCCGTCGTCGGCATGAACGACCGCGACCTGGGTCAGATGCCGACGCTCATCGCCGGCGAGACCGAGCTGCGGGTCCTCGGGACGGTGACCCTGGGGCATAATCTGGAAACCGGTTTGGTCGTGGCGGAGGTCGGCGGGCTGGACCTAGGCGGCGCCGAACGCTCCTTCGGGCTACGGCTCGAGAACGGGCGGGTGGCGAACGGGTCCTTGGCGGGGGATGTCCGGGTCATGAACGGAACGCTGGCCTGCGCGACGACCGGGGCGGTCGAGGTGATCGAGGGAAGCCTTGTCGCAGAGGGGCTGGCGGTGGACGGCTCCCTGCGGGTGGAGGCGTCCCATGTGAGCGGGGACCTTGCCGTGCGCTCGAGCCTCATCCTCGGCGGGGAGACCTCGGCATGGGACGGCAGCCTGCTGCTCGGCGAGGGATCGACCGTGCTATGGGTGCCCCGGGAATCCGAGGCGACCGTGGTCGAGCTCGTCACGGGGACGTGGACGCTGGCGGGACCCGCGATGATCGAGATCGGGGAGACCGATTGGAGCTCCGCCTACTGGGATTCCGACCGGACGTTGCTGCTGGTCGACGCCTGGGAGGGCGCCTCGGTCGCCGGCGCCTTCGCCCTGTGGGGGGCGGAGAAGGCGGATGAGGGAAGCTGGGCGCTCGCGCAGGGCGAGGACGGCGACCTCCGGCTGGCGTGGACGGCTCTGGGCGCGACGGCCGTGCCGGAACCCTCGCACCTGGGGGCGCTCGGCGCGCTCGCGACGCTGGCGATCAGCGCCCGAAGGCGCCGCGCACCACGTCGATGACGCGGGCGCGCTCGGCGTCGGTCATGCCCGAGCCGGAAGGCAGGCAGAGACCGTCGGCGAAGAGACGGTCGCTGACGCCCCGGCCGTGGTGCTCGGCGGAGCGGAAGACGGGCTGGAGGTGCATCGGCTTCCAGAGCGGACGGCACTCGATGTCGGCCTTCTCCAGCGCGAGGCGCACGCGCTCGCGGTCGGTGCCGGCGGCCCGGGCGTCGATCGTGAGGCAGGAGAGCCAGCGGGTGGACTTACCCCAGGGCGCCTCGGGCTGCATGACGAGGCCGGGGAGGTCGCGGAAGGCCTCGGCATAGGCGGCGAAGTGCGCGCGTCGGCGGGCGACCTTGGCGTCGAGACCCTGGAGCTGGCCTCGCCCGATGCCGGCGCAGACGTTGCTCAGGCGGTAGTTGTAGCCGAGGGTCGTGTGCTCGTAGTGGGGCGCGGGGTCGCGCGCCTGGGTGGCGAGATGGCGGGCCGAGTCGGCGAGGGCCTTGTCGGCCGTCACCAGCATGCCGCCCCCGGAGGTGGTGATGATCTTGTTGCCGTTGAAGGAGTGGATCCCGAAGCGGCCGACCGAGCCGGGGGCGCGGCCGCGATAGTCCGCGCCGAGGGCCTCGGCGGCGTCCTCGATGAGGGCGACGCCGTGGCGCTCGCAGGCGGCGAGGATGGGGTCGATGTCGGCCGATTGGCCGTAGAGGTGGGCGATGACGGCGGCGCGGGGCGCCTTGCCGGCGCGGCCCTTGCGCTCGATGAGCTCGGCGACGAGCGCGGGGTCGGCGTTCCAGCTGGCCTCGTCGGAGTCGACGAAGACGGGCGTGGCGCCGAGGTAGGTGATGGGCGCGGCGGAGGCGACGAAGGTGAGCGTCGAGCACAGGACCTCGTCGCCGCGGGTCACGCCGGAGAGGCGCAGCGCGAGGTGGAGGGCGGCGGTGCCGGAAGCGAGGGCGACGGCGTGGGGGGAGCCCACCTTGGCGGCGAACTCGCGCTCGAAGGCCTCGAGGTTGGGCCCGACCGGCGCGACCCAGTTGCCGTCGAAGGCCTCCTGGACGAAGGCGCGCTCGGCTTGTCCGATGTCGGGCGGCGAGAGGTAGATCCGGGCCATGCCTCTAGCCAAAGCCCGCGGGGGCGCGGGGGCAATCCGAGAACCTAGCGACGGTCGGGAAGGCGTGCGGCCGAGCCGCACCCGCAGCCTCCGCCGCAGCCTCCGCGCCGGCGCGACAGGAAGGCCCGCCGGACGCGCCGGCCCAGCCAGCCGGCGGCGAGGCCGACGGCGGCGAGGGTGAGGGCGGCGTCGAGGCTCATGCGAGGGCGGTGCCGACCTGGTAGACGGCGACGGCCGCCAGCCAGGCGAGCGCGGTCATCGTGACGAAGGAGATGGCCGCCCAGCGCCAGCCGCCGGTCTCCTGGGCCAGCGTCGCGACGGTGGAGCCGCACTGGGAGCAGAGGGCGAAGAAGACCATCAGGGCGAGGATGGCGGGCAAGGTGAAGATCCGCGTGCCCGCGCGCGGCCCCTCGGCCCACGTCGCCTCGCGCATCGCCTCGCGCAGCTGCTCGCTGTCGGCCCCGGTCTCCTCGCCGAGCGCGTAGGTGATGCCGAGGGTCGAGACGATGACCTCGCGGGCGGGGAAGGAGGCGAGGACGCCGACCGTGAGCTTCCAGTCGAAGCCGGCGGGGTCGAAGGCGGGCTGGAGGGCCTTGCCCATGCGCCCCATCCAGGAGGACTCGACGAGCGAGGCCTGCGCCACGGCGGCGGCCTTGGCCTCGTCGGCCCCGGCGGCGAGGGCGGCCGCGCGCGCGCGCTCGGCGACCTCGGTGTCCCTGGGGAAATAGGTCAGCGCCCAGACCACGATGGTGAGGGCGAAGATGACGGTGCCGGCTTTCTGGATGAATTCCCAGACGCTCTGGCCGACGCGCCAGAGGACGTCGCGCGGCTTGGGCAGCTGGTAGCGGGGGAGCTCCAGCACGAAGGGCGCGGGGCGGACGCGGAGGATGACGCGCGTGAGCAGGAAGGTCACGGGCACGGCGACGAGCAGGCCCACGAGGTGCATCCCTACCATGGCGACGGATTCCCAGAGCGGGCCGTGCCAGGGACCGATGAAGGCCGAGCACATCAGGGCGTAGACGGGGAAGCGCGCCGAGCAGCTCATGAACGGCACGGCGAAGGCCGTCGCGAGGCGGGCTCGGGGATCCTCGATGGTGCGCGTGGCGAGGATGCCGGGGATGGCGCAGGCGTAGCCGGAGAGGAGCGGGACGAAGCTCTTGCCGTTGAGGCCGCACCAGCCGAAGAGCCGGTCCATGATGAAGGCGGCGCGAGCCATGTACCCGCTGTCCTCGAGCAGGCCGACGAGCAGGAAGAGGAGCGCGATCTGGGGCAGGAAGACGAGGAAGGCCCCCACCCCGCCGAGGATGCCGTCGGTCACCAGGCTCTGCAGCATGGGCGTCGCCTCGAGCCGGGGCGCCGCGGCGGCCTTGGCCCAGTCGACCCCGGCGAGGATCGCCTCCATGGGGAGCTTCGCCAGCGCGAAGACCGACCAGAAGAGGCCGAGCATGACGGCGGCGAAGGCGACGGGGCCGAGGAAGCGATGGAGAAGGACGCGGTCGACCGCCGCGGTGCGGGTCGGGCGCGACGCGCCGCGCACCACGCCCTCGAGCTCGGCGCGCAGGCGGCCGTAATGGATGAGCGCCTCGGCGGCGGGCGGGTTCATGCCCGAGCGACGGACGCGCTCGCGCGCGGCGCGGAGGACGGGCGCGCGGGCGGCCTCGCCCCAGCGCAGGGACTCGGCGAGGGCGGGGGAGACGTCGAAGAGCAGCCGCTGGGCGAGCGCGGCGGGCACCGGCTTGCCGGTGTCGCGCGAGGCCGCGGCGGCGACCTCGGCCACGGACTCGGCCACGGCGGCGGGCCACTCGACGCGGCGCAGGCGCGCGCCGCCCGCGAGCGCGGCGGCGAGATGGCGGCGGACCTCGGCCAGGCCCTCGCCGCGCCAGGCGGAGACGAGCGCGACGGGGACGCCGAGTCGCGCGCCGAGAAGGTCGGTGTCGATATCCATGCCGCGCTCGCGCGCGACGTCGGCCTGGTTGACGACCAAGACGGCGGGGAGGCCGAGCTCGGCGACCTGCGAGGCGAGGAAGCAGTTGCGGAGGAGGTTGTTGGCGTCGCAGACGACGAGGACGGCGTCCGGAGGCGCCGAGCCGGCGTGCCGCCCGAGGAGGACGTCGATCACCACCTGCTCGTCGGGCGAGACCGCCGCGAGGGAGTAGAGCCCGGGGAGGTCGACCAGCTCGACGAGTCGTCCTCCGCCGACGTCGCAGGTGCCGGATTTGCGCGCGACGGTGACGCCGGGGTAGTTGCCGACGCGCTGCCGGAGCCCGGTCAGCGCGTTGAAGAGGGTCGACTTGCCTGTGTTGGGGTTGCCGATGACGGCGACCCTCGGGAGCGGCGCGGCGCTCATGGCGCGGGAGGCCGCGGCAGCGGGCAGTCGGCGGCGACGTCGACCAGGATGGCGCGGGCCTCCTCCGCGCGCAGGCAGATCTCCGTCTCGTTGAAACGCAGCTCGATGGGGTCGCCGAGGGGGGCCCGGCGCACGACGACGATGGGCATGCCCGGGATCAACCCCAGCGCCATCAACCTCTGGTCCAACGCGCGCTCAGGGTTGAGCGAGACAAGTTTACCGGATTGGCCGGGAAGCAGCTGGGAAAGGGGGACCACGAGTTGAGATTGTGTCTCAAAATGGGGTGGTGGGTGAGGGGTGTCAACTCGGGGAGGATAGATTGTGGACGCCAGACGCCAGAGGCCAGACGGTAGACGCCAGACGTCAGATGCTAGAGGCCAGAAACCCGCAGATACTCTGCATCATAGCCTGATAACCTGGAACCTTAGTCACCCTCTGGGATCTGACGTCTGGCGTCTGATGTCTAACCCCGGGGTAGTGCCCCGGGGGACAGGATTGCCTCCGAGGTTGGGCGGCGGAAGGGTTGAGCATGACCCCAAGCCGCCTCCCCGTCCCGGACCCCGCCCCCCACGTTCCGGAGGCGGGCGACATGGGGGGCATCGGGGGGCACCCCAAGGGGCTGACCATGCTGTT
>CAIPVK010000041.1 GCA_903868455.1 uncultured Opitutia bacterium | reverse complement strand
CGTCGCGGCGGCGGCGTGGGCCGCCGCAGGGGCGGCGGCGCGGGCGCGCGGCGCGAGCAGGTCGGCGGGGAGGTCCTTGGCGAGGATGGCCTCGCCCTTGGCCACGACGCCCGCGCGGTGGATGACGTTCTCGAGCTCGCGCACGTTGCCCGGCCAGTCGTGGCCCACGAGGCGCTCCATCGCCTCGGCGGAGACGCGCTTGGCGCGGAGCTTCCGGCCCGCCGCGAGGCGCTGGATCATGGTGTCGACGAGCAGGGGGATGTCCTCCTTGCGGTCGCGCAGGGCGGGGAGGCGGATGCGGAAGACGTTGAGGCGGTAGAAGAGGTCCTCGCGGAAGCGGCGGTCGGCGACCATTTGCTCGAGGTCCTTGTTGGTCGCGGCGAGCAGGCGCACGGAGACGCGGATCGTCTCCGTGCCGCCCACGCGCTGGATCTCGCCCTCCTGGATGGCGCGCAGCACCTTGGTCTGGGTGGGGAGCGACATGTCCCCGATCTCGTCGAGGAAGATGGTGCCGCCGTCGCAGAGCTCGAACTTGCCCGGCTTCTGCGCGGTCGCGCCGGTGAAGGCGCCCTTCTCGTGACCGAAGAGCTCGGACTCGATGAGGTTCTCCGGGATGGCGGCGCAGTTGACGGCGATGAACGGGCCCTTGGCGCGGAGCGAGTGGCGGTGGAGGGAGCGGGCGACGAGCTCCTTGCCCGTGCCCGACTCGCCGGTGACGAGCACGGTGGCCTCGGAGGCGGCCACCTGGCCGATGGCCTTGAGCACGGCCTGCATGGGCTCGGAGTTCCCGATGATGCCGTCCTTGAGGTCGGCCGGGTCGATGTTCGGGCCCTTGCGCGCCCCGGCCACGCTGGCGAGGTCGCGCCCGGCCTGCAGCGCCTTCTCGACCAGGCCGAGGAGCTTCGCCTGGTCGAAGGGCTTCATCACGTAGTCGAAGGCGCCGAACTTCATCGCCTCGATCGCGGTCTGCGTCGTGCCGAAGGCCGTCATGAGGATGACCATCGCGCGCGGCGCGGCGCCGCGGAGGAGCTGGAGCGTCTCGATGCCGGACATGCCGCCCATGCGGTTGTCGAGCAGGATGGCGTCGGGCTGCTCGCGCTTGGCGACCTCGACCCCCTTCTCGCCGCTGTCCGCCTCCTGCACCGACCAGCCGCGGCCGGCGAGGGCGCGCCGCAGCGAGTAGCGGAGGTCCTTGTCATCATCCACCACCAGGATCTTGGCGGCGGCGGGGGTGGGTTTGGGGGTCTCCATGCCTAGTATTAAGCAGAAGTGGTGCCGAGGCATCGACACGATGGGTATTGTCGAAAAATAAGCAAACCCACCTTTGGGATTCGTCTTTCGGGCCCTTCCGCTGTGTAAACCTCGCCATGGCGCGCCGTCTCAGGCCCCTTCTCTTCCTCGTCGCATGGCTGGGGGCGCTCGTCTTTGTCGGCTGTCATCTGGCCCTCGCCTGGGAAACCTACGACCGGATCACCGACGACCCCAAGGCGATCGCGCCGGGTTCGGTCGCGGTCGTCCTCGGCTGCAACGAGTTCGACGAGGCGGATGGGGTCCGGGTCGCGCCCTACCATCCCCGGCTCGACGCCGCGGCGCGCCTCGCCGCCTCGGGCCGCGTGCGCGAGATCATCGTCTCGGGTTACCTCGGCCAGGCGGAGGCGATGGCGACGGAGCTCCGGCGACGCGGCGTGACCGTGCCCGTCGTGCGCGACCCCTGGGGTTGGCGGACGGTCGATTCCGTCCTGCGCGCCCGCGCGCGGCACCCCGACGCGCCGCTCGTCTTCGTCTCGCAGCCCTGGCACGCCGACCGCGCCGTCTGGCAGGCGCGCCGCCTCGGCGCCGACGCGCGCGGCTTCGCCGCCTTCCACGGCACGGGCTTCAGCGCCCGCTTCAAGGGTCCCGTGCGCGAGCTGCTCGCCAAGCCGAAGGCGGTCCTCGATTGGCTGGCGGGCGTCCCGCCGACGACCCCGACGCCGCCCGCCGAGGGCTTCCTCTGAGTCAGGCGCGCTCGTGGCGCCCGTCCTGGCGCCGCCGCAGCGCGCCCTCGATTTCCAGGCGCGTGAGCGTCACGGCCGCGGACGCG
>CAIPVK010000040.1 GCA_903868455.1 uncultured Opitutia bacterium | reverse complement strand
CCCGCCGCGACGCCCGCGCCCGCGGCGGCCCCCGCCCCGGCCCCGGCCGCGGAGCGCGCGCCGACCCTGCCCGAGCTGCTCGACCGCGTCTACGCGGCGCTGCGCGAGGGCGACGGCCGCGACCTCCTCGGGCGACTCGAGCTCGAGATGATCGACCGGGCGCTGGCGGAGACCAAGGGCAACCACCTGCGCTCCTCGCACCTCCTCGGCCTCAACCGCTCGACGCTCAAGAAGCGGTTGCAGGGGACGGACGGCGAGGCTAGCAAGGGGCGATGAGCCGCCCCCTCGCCCTCCTCGCCGCCGCCTGCCTCTGCCTCCTCGGCGCCGCGCCCGGCGAGGGCGAGGTCGCGCTCTTCGACGGGAAGTCGCTCGCCGGCTGGAAAAGCTCGTCCGAGGGCGCCGAGGCCTTCTCCGTCGCCGACGGCGTCCTGCGCGTGCGCGGCGGCCGCGGCCACCTCTTCTACGTCGGGCCCGACGGCAAGGCGTCCTTCCGCGACTTCGAGCTGACGTCCCAGGTGCGCACGCGCGCGGGCGCGAACTCGGGCGTCTACTTCCACACGCGCTTCCAGGACTCGGGCTGGCCGGCCGCGGGCTACGAGGCGCAGGTCAACGCCACCCATTCCGACCGCCGCAAGACGGGCGGGCTCTACGGCGTCGCCGACGTCATGGACGCGCCCGCCGCGCCGGACGACCGCTGGTTCGAGTATCGCATCCGCGTGGAGGGTCGCCGCATCCGGGTCTGGGTCGACGGCAAGCCCACCGTCGACTTCACCGAGCCGGATGGCTGGACGCCGCCCGCCGGCATGGAGGGGCGCCGCCTCGGCGAGGGCACCTTCGCCCTCCAGGCCCACGACCCCGGCTGCCAGGTCGACTACCGCGACCTGCGCGTGCGACGCCTGCCCTGAGCGCGCTCAGCCCGCGAGGATCCGGTCGCAGGCCACGATGAGCCGGCGGCGGATCGGCGCGGCCGCGGCGGCCAGCCGGCGCTGCTCGCGCTCGTAGTCGGCGCGGCCCTCGGGCGTCTCGATGGCGATCGGCTCGAGCCCGGCGGCGCGGAAGTCGTAGGGGCTCGCGCGCATGTCGACCCGACGGGCGTCGGCCGCGAGGTCGAAGGCGTCGGCCGCGAGCTCGGCGGGGGCGAGCGGCCCGAGCTTCATGGCCCACTTGTAGAGGTCCATGTTGGCGTGGACGCAGCCGGGCTGCTCGTTGTCGACCCGGCCCGCGAGGTCGGGCGAGGCGCGGTTGAGCGGCCGCGCCTCCGGCGTGAAGAAGCGGAAGGCGTCGAAGTGCGTGCAGCGCACGGGCATCGACTCCACCACGGCGTCGGTGCCATCGGGCCCGAGCCGGAGCGGCCAGGCGGCGTGGCGCCTCGCCTCCGCCGAGCGGTAGACCATGGCCCACTCGTGCAGGCCGAAGCAGCCGTGATACGCGGGGCGCGCGGCGACCGCCAGGCAGAGCTCGCGGATGAAGCGGACGCGGACGAGCGCCTTCGGGTCGCGTTCGGCGGCGGCCACGCGGAAGCGGCCGCCCGGCGCCGGCTCCCACCACGTCTCGCCCGCGGGGGGCTCGCCCTCGAGGTCGACGCCCCAGCCCGGCGACCAGCGCGCGAGGGCGGCCGGGCGGAACGGGTAGTAGGTGAAGAGGAAGTCCTCCACCGGATCGGCCCGGCCGGCGGCGGTCCGCGCGAGGCGCGCGGCGGTCAGCGCGCCGGCGCGGGCGCGGTGCGCGGCGCGGCGCGCGGCCCAGTCGCCGGCGGCGAGCGCGGTCTCCGGGCAGGCGACGCTCATTCCCAGCGACGGTGGTGGGCGGCGACCGCCACGTACTTCTCGGCCCAGCCCGGGAGGGCGGCCTGCTCCTCGGCGGTGAGGGCGCGGACGACCTTGGCGGGCGAGCCGAGCACGAGGGAGCCGGGCGGGACGACCGTGCCCTTGGTCACGAGGGCGCCGGCCCCGACGATCGAGCGCGCGCCGATGCGGCAGCCATCGAGCAGGGTGGCGTGCATCCCGATCAGGCAGCCGTCGCCGACCTCGCACGCGTGGATCATGGCGAGGTGGCCGACCGTCACCCAGGCCCCGATGCGGGCGGG
>CAIPVK010000039.1 GCA_903868455.1 uncultured Opitutia bacterium | reverse complement strand
GGCGAGCACCGGGCGGCTCTCGCTCGTCGGGCGGGCGAGGGTGGCGGATTTCCGGCGGTCGTTCTTGCGAGGGGGCGCCATCGCGTCAGTCGAAGAGGCCCGGCTGGCTGGTGCCGCCGGCGGCGGGGCGCGGCGGGGTGTTCAGGTGGCGGGGCGGCTGGGCGACGCGGCGGTCCATCGACTGGCGGCGCTCGGCGACGAGGCGGTCGACCATGCCGGAGACGGCGTGGCGGATCCAGCGCGTGGTGAGCGAGGTGTCGCGGTAGTCGCAGGGGCCGTAGCCGTGCACGCGGCCGCCCTGCAGGAGGGCGTCGCACTGCGCGAACTCGGCCTCGTGGTCGGGATGGAAGACGGCGTAGGTCTTGCCGCCGGACTTGCGGAGGAGGGAGAAGACGGGGACGTCGCTCGGGCCGTCGGCCACGTAGAGCATGCTCTCGAAGGGCACGCGACGGTCGTCGGCCCGCACCACGGCGTTGACGTCGATCGAGGGGTCCTTGCTCGTGCCCTTGTTGATCTCGAAGAGGAAGCGGGTCTTGACGGTGTTGTCCACCATCGCGGCCACCTGGGAGATCTCGGTCGGCAGCTCGAGGTGGAGCTCGTCCTGCTTGGTGAAGTGCGGCGGGAGCGGCTCCTCGAGGAACTCGCAGCCGTAGATGCCGCTGACGTGGGCGGCGAGGGCGGTGCCGCGGATCATCTCGGCGAGGCCGGTGCTGACGATGTAGTGCTCGAGCGTCACCTCGAGGCCGGCCTTGGCGCCGAGCTCGCGGGCGTGGCGCTGGATGGCGGGGAGGAAATCGGGGAGGCCCGGGGCGAGCTCGATCTCGGCGCCCAGCTCGCGCAGGCGGCGGTTGGTCAGCCCCCGCATCGGCCCGTGCTTCACGTAGCTGAGCAGGTGGTTGAGGTAGACGGTGTCCTTGGAGGTGCGGATGCCCTTGCGGCCGTAGAGGGCGGGGAGCTGGTTGACCTCGCGCCAGAAGGCGTCCTCGTCGACGCCGAAGGCGCGGAAGAGGGGCGTCTGCATGTAGCCGGGGATGAGGGTCTTGTCGAAGTCCCAGACGCAGGCCAGGACATGGCTGTCGCGCAGGGGTTTGTCGGCGGCGGAGGCGGAGGACACGTTCGGAAGTCGGGCTTGCCCGGGTGAGGTGCGGGCGGCGATTGTCTACACCCGAGCCCGCCCCTCTCCAAGCACCGATTGACCATGCCCGCCGACGAGACCCGACCCGACCTCGCCGCCCTCCGCGGGCGGAAGGAGGCGCTCGAGCGGGAGCTGGCGGACCCGCGGGTCTTCGCCGACGGGCGGCGGGCGGCGGCCCTCGCGCAGGAGCTCCGGCACCTCGGCCCGGCCCTGGCCGCGGGCGAGCGGCTGGACGCGGCGGTCGTCCAGCTGGGCGAGGCGCGCGCGCTGCGCGACGACCCCCTGGCGGAGGGCGGGCTGAGCGACCTCGCGGCGGACGAGGCGCGCGACCTCGAGGCCGCGCTGCCCGGCCTGCGCGACGCCTTCCTGCGCGCCCTCGTGCCGCCCGACCCCGACGAGGGTCGGAACGTCATCGTGGAGGTGCGCGCCGGCACCGGCGGCGACGAGGCGGCGCTCTTCGCCGCGGAGCTCGCCCGGATGTACGCGCGCCTGGCCGAGCGCCGTGGCTGGCGGCACGAGACGCTGTCCTCGACCCCCTCCGACCTGGGCGGCGTGCGCGAGGCCGTGCTGCTCGTCGAGGGCCCCGGGGCCTACGCCGCGCTGCGCCACGAGGCGGGCGTCCACCGCGTCCAGCGCGTCCCCGCGACGGAGGCCTCGGGCCGCATCCACACCTCGGCCGCCACGGTCGCCGTCCTGCCCGAGGCCGAGGAGACGGAGGTCGAGCTGCGGCCGGAGGACCTCGACCTGAGCGTGGCGCGGGCGAGCGGCGCGGGCGGCCAGCACGTCAACAAGACGGAGTCCGCCGTGCAGATCATCCACAAGCCGACCGGCATCATGGTCTACTGCGCCGACGAGCGCTCGCAGCTGCGCAACCG
>CAIPVK010000038.1 GCA_903868455.1 uncultured Opitutia bacterium | reverse complement strand
TTCGCCGTCCCTTTCGTCGCCCTCCTCGAGCTCAGCTTCCCGACCTACCCGGCCGACAAGCTCCCTCCCGAGCTCGCGGCGCTCCCCGCCAGCAAGCCCGGCAGCTGAGGGGGCTCGCCCGCCCTTGACCCGGCGGGGCCGGGGGCCTTAGTCCGTACGGTTCTCATGGACCGCAAGCACCTGGCCCTAGGCTCCCTCTTCCTCGCGGGCGCGCTGGCCGCCTTCTACTTCAACGCGAAGGCGACCCAGGCCTACCAGGCCTCCCTGCCTCCGGTGCCCGCCCAGGCGGCCGCCCCGGCCGCGGCCCCCGCGCCCGCGACCCCCGCCGCCCCCGCGGCCCCGGTCGTGCCCGCCCTCGCGCCCGACCCCGCCTTCCAGCCCGCCGTCGTCACCGAGCTCGCCAACCCCGTCCTCGGCCTGCGCCTGACCTCGCACGGCGGCGGCATCGTCGACGCCGCCCTGCTGCGCCACCCGACCACGCTCGAGGACAAGTCGCCCTTCCGCTTCAACGCCGGCGCGCCCGAGGCCGCGCTCGAGATCCACATCCCCGACCCCGCCACCGCCAAGCCGGTCGCCGTCCGCCTCGCGATGTCGCCCCTGCCCGCGGTCGACGGCTGGACGCGCTTCCAGGGCGCGCTGCCCGACGGCACCAAGGTCGTCCGCGCCTACCGCCTCCGCGCGGACGCCGAGGGCTCCGGCGCGACCGATCCCCACGGCGTCGAGTTCTCCGTCACCCTGACGCCGCCCGCCGGCCGCGCCGCCCCGAAGTTCTGGCTCTCCACCGGCGCGTGGCAGCCGGAGGCGGCCGACACCACCAACCTCTTCCAGACCGTCCTCGTGGCCGACGCCGAGGACACCGCCCACGTCAGCCTCTCCGAGTTCACCGACAGCGCCGGCTTCCTGGGTTTCTTCGCCCACAAGGCCTCGGTGGAATACCCGTTCGTCGCCGCCGGCGGCGTCCACCGCTGGGTCGCGACGGCCAACCAGTATTTCGTCGCCTCGATCTGCCCCGACCCCGCCGGCCGCGGCGCGCGCTCCGAGGTCGTCGCGCTCCCCGTGGCGCTCGCCGACAACCACCGCGCCGTGCGCGCCCTCGCCTCGTGGGAGGGCGTGGTCGGGCCCGACGGCTCGCGCACGCTCGCCGGCACCTTCTACATCGGGCCCAAGCACTACGCCCGCCTCGCCTCCCTCCCCGAGGGGCAGGTCGACACCCTCCAGTTCGTGAAGCTCTTCGGCTTCATCGGCATCGCCTGGATGGCCAAGCTCCTGCTCTCCCTCCTCGGCGGCGTGCACTGGCTCCTCACCCTCGGCGGCGCCGTCTCCTGGGGCTGGTCCATCCTGCTCCTGACCCTCATCATCAAGGTCCTGACCTGGCCCCTGACCTCGGCCCAGCTCAAGGCGTCCAAGAAGATGGCGCAGTTCGCCAAGCCGATGCAGGAGCTGCGCGAGAAGCACAAGAACAACCCCGAGAAGCTGCAGAAGGAGCTGACGAAGCTCTATCAGGAGAACGGCATCAACCCGCTCGCCGGCTGCCTGGTCTTCTTCATCCAGATCCCCATCTTCTTCGGCCTCTACTCCGCCTTCCAGACCGCGCCCGAGATGCGCCTCGAGGGCTTCCTCTGGATCGCCGACCTCGCCAAGGCCGACACCGTCGCCCACCTCGGGCCGATTCCCCTCAATCCCCTCCCGCTGCTCATGGGCGTCACGATGTGGTACTCCATGCGCATGACCCCGACGCCCAACCAGGACGAGACCATGAAGACCGTCATGACCGTCATGATGCTCATGTTCCCCCTCATCTGCTACACCATGCCGGCCGCGCTGACGCTTTACTGGACCTTCCAGAACGTCCTGCAGATCGCGCAGACCTGGCTCCTGAAGCGCGGCGAGGCGGCCGCCCCGGCCAAGGCCTGACCTTCCTCTCCCCATCCCCACGACCATGAGCGGACACAGCAAGTGGCACACGACCAAGCGGCACAAGGCGGTCATCGACGCCCGCCGCGGCAAGGTCTTCTCCGTGCTCTCCAAGGAGATCACCCTCGCGGCCAAGGCCGGCGGCGGCGTCCCCGAGTCCAACGCGCGCCTGCGCACCGTCCTGGACAAGGCCCGCGCGGCCAACATGCCGACGGACAACATCAAGCGCGCCATCCAGAAGGGCACGGGCGAGCTGCCCGGCGCCGTCTACGAGGAGTTCGCCTACGAGGGCTACGCCCCCGGCGGCGTCGGCCTCGTGGTCGAGGTCACGACCGACAACAAGAACCGCGCCGCCGGCGAGGTCCGCCACACCTTCAACGACAACGGCGGCAACATGGCCCAGGCCGGCGCCGTCACCCACGGCTTCCAGCGCAAGGGGCAGATCCTCATCGCCGCCGCCGCCATCGGGGAGGACGCCCTGATGGAGCTCGCCCTCGCGGCGGGCGCCGAGGACGTGATCAACAACGGCGACCACTACGAGGTGCTCTGCCCGGTGGCCGACTACTACGCCCTGGCCAAGGCGCTCGAGGACAAGGGCATCAAGCCCGAGTCGAGCGAGCTCGCCTACGTCCCCAACCTCCTGGTGCCCGTCACGGACGCCGCCGTCGCCAAGCAGCTCCTCGAGCTGATCGACGCCCTCGAGGCGCTCGACGACGTCAAGGCCGTCCACGGCAACCACGAGATCGACCCGAAGCTGTTGGGCTAAGCCGCCGCGCGTGGCGCGGCGGCTTAGTGCGGCACGGCGGGGTTGGCGGTGCGGCGGGCTAGCGCTCGCTTCGTCGCCAAGCCGGCTGCGGGCTCTGTAACGCCGGAGGCGATTAAAGGGATGAAGCGATGAAGGGATGAAGAAGGGAAAGGGTAGGGCTGGCTCGCCGAGCCGGCCGCGGTCGCCTCGGCGAGGCGCCCCTACCTGCGCCGGACGAGGGCTCTGTAACGCCGGAGGCGATTAAAGGGATGAAGGGATGAATTAAGGGTGCGCTGGGAAGAGCTGGCAAAAGCTGGGAAGGGCTGGAAATGGCAGGGCGCTGATGACGAGGCGGACAAGGTCGGAGGATGGGGAGGAGCCGGAGGATGCGGAGGATAAGCTACCGGGGCCGCAGGCCCCTCCGCTGACCCGCTAGTACCGCTGAATGCCCCGCTGCCACCGCTGCACACGCTCCCCACTCCCCGCTCCCCGCTCCCCATTCCCCTAGTCCCCAGGTCCCCTATTCGGCTTGCACCGCCGACCCCGCTTACCCCGCCGACCCCGCCTCGCCTCACCTCGTGAGTCGCCTATACTTCGGCCGCCTCGGCCGGTCGGCGTCCTCGCCGAGGCGCTTCCGGCGGTCCTCCTGGTAGGAGGCGAAGTTGCCCTCGTGCCAGACGACCTGGCTGTCGCCCTCGAAGGCGAGGATGTGCGTCGCCACGCGGTCGAGGAACCAGCGGTCGTGGGTGATGATGACGGCGCAGCCGGCGAAGCCCTCGAGGGCGTCCTCCAGCGCGCGGATGGTGTTCACGTCGAGGTCGTTCGTGGGCTCGTCGAGCAGGAGGACGTTGGCGCCCGCCTTGATCAGGCGCGCGAGGTGGACGCGGTTGCGCTCGCCGCCCGACATGAGGCCGACCTTGCGCTGCTGGATGTCGCCGACGAAGCCGAAGCGCGCCGCGTAGGTGCGGGCGGCGACGGGCACCTTCCCGAGGTGCACCGTCTCCTCGCCGTCCGAGATGGCCGCCCATACGGGGCTCTCCGCCGGCAGGGCGTCGCGCGACTGGTCGACGTACGCCAGCTTCACCGTGTCGCCGAGCCGCAGCTCGCCGCCGTCGGGTTTCTCCTGCCCGACGATCATGCGGAAGAGGGTGGTCTTGCCCGCGCCGTTGGGGCCGACCACGCCGACGATCCCGCCCGCCGGCAGCGAGAAGGACACGTTCTCCATCAGCACCCGGTCGCCGAAGGCCTTGGTCAGGCCGCGGGCCTCGATGACGGCGCCGCCCAGGCGGGGGCCGGGCGGGATCCAGATCTCCGACGCGCGCTCGCGCTCCTGCTGGTCGGCCTCGAGCAGGCGCTCGTAGGCGGCGAGGCGGGCCTTGTTCTTGGCCATGCGGGCCTTGGGCGACTGCGAGGCCCACTGGCCCTCGCGGGCGAGGGCGCGCGTGCGCGCGTCGGCCTGGCGGTTCTCCATCTCGAGGCGCTCCCGCTTCTGCGACAGCCACGAGGAGTAGTTGCCCTTCCAGGGGATGCCGCGCCCGCGGTCGAGCTCGAGGATCCAGCCGGCGACGTTGTCGAGGAAGTAGCGGTCGTGGGTCACGGCGATGACCGTGCCCTTGTAGCGCGCGAGGTGCTGCTCGAGCCACTGGACGGTGTCGGCGTCGAGGTGGTTCGTCGGCTCGTCGAGCAGGAGGATGTCGGGCTCGAGCAGGAGCAGGCGGGCGAGGGCCACGCGGCGCCGCTCGCCGCCGGAGAGGCCCGCGACGGGCGTGTCGCCGGGCGGGCAGCGGAGGGACTCCAGCGCCATCTCGAGGCGCGCGTCGAGGTCCCAGCCGCCCTTGGCGTCGAGCTGTTCCTGGATCTCCGCCTGGCGCGCCAAGATGCGCGCCTGCTCGGCGGGGTCGTCGGTCTCGCCGACCTTCACGAAGGTGTCGTCGTACGCGTCGAGCAGGGCGCGCAGGCCGGCGGCCGCCTCGGCCACGACCTCCTGCACGGTCTTGGCCGGGTCGAGCTCGGGCTCCTGGGTGAGGTACCCGAGGGAGTAGCCCGGGACGCGCGCGATCTCGCCGTCGAACTCCGTGTCCGTCCCCGCGATGATGCGCATGAGGGTCGATTTCCCGGAGCCGTTCAGGCCCAGCAGGCCGATCTTCGCCCCGTGGAAGAAGGACAGGTTGATGTCCTTGAGCACGGGCTTGCGCTCGTGGGACTTCGTCACGCCCGTCATGGTGAAGATGACCTTGTCGCCGCTCATGGCAGGGCAGGGTCGCCGCCCGCCCCGCGGGGGCAAGCGGAACCTCTCGACATTTCCCGCTGTCCGCCATCCTCAGCACCATGCGTCTCCTCGCCGCCCTCCTCGCCCTGGCCTGCGCCCCCGCCGTCGCCGCCGAGCCGCCCCGGCCCTTCGGCCCCACGCCCCATCCCCGCCAGCTCGCCTGGATGGAGAAGGAGTACTACGGTTTCGTCCATTACGGCCTGAACACCTACACCGGCAGGGAGTGGGGCTTCGGGGACGAGTCGCCCTCGATCATGAAGCTGGAGCGCTTCGACGCCGACGGCATCGCGCGCGCCGCCAAGGAGGCCGGCATGCGCGGCCTCGTCATCGTGGCCAAGCATCACGACGGCTTCTGCCTCTGGCCGACCGACACCACCCCGCACAACATCCGCAAGGCCCCCTACAAGGGCGGCAAGGGCGACATCGTCGGGGAGATGGCCGAGGCCTGCCGCCGCCACGGCCTCAAGGTCGGCATCTACGTCTCGCCCTGGGACCGCAACCATCCCGAGTACGGCCGCGAGGGCTACAAGCGCGTCTTCACCGAGCAGGTCCGCGAGGTGCTCACCCGCTACGGCGACCTCTTCATGCTGTGGTTCGACGGCGCCAACGGCGGCGACGGCTACTACGGCGGCGCGCGCGAGCGCCGGCAGATCCCGCGGGACTATTACCCGTGGGACGAGATCCGGGCGCTCATCCGCAAGCACCAGCCCATGGCCAGCGTCTTCGGCGACGGCGGCCCCGACGTCCGCTGGGTCGGCAACGAGAAGGGCTTCGCCGGCGAGACCTGCTGGGCCGTCACCCACGCCGGCAGCGGCCTGGCGGGCGGCTCCGACTACTACGTCGACGACCAGCTCAACGCCGGCTCGCCCAAGGGCAACGTCTGGCGCCCCGCCGAGTGCGACGTCTCCATCCGCCCGGGCTGGTTCTACCACGCCCACGAGGACAACCGCGTGAAGGACCTCCGCGCCCTCTCCGAGATCTGGTTCGCCTCCGTCGGCCGCGGCCAGGGCCTCAACCTCAACATCCCGCCCACGCCCCAGGGGCGCCTGCACGAGCGCGACGTCGCCTCGCTCCGCGCCCTCCGCGCCCATCTCGACGGCATGCTCAAGGCCGACTTCGCCCTCGGCGCCTCCGCCGAGTCCGCCACCCGCCGCGGCGGCGACGCCCGGTTCTCGGCCGCCGCCCTCACGGACGGCAAGCGCGACACCTACTGGTGCGGCGAGGACGGCGACCGC
>CAIPVK010000037.1 GCA_903868455.1 uncultured Opitutia bacterium | reverse complement strand
GGATTGCCTCCGAGGTTGGGCGGCGGAAGGGTTGAGCATGACCCCAAGCCGCCTCCCCGTCCCGGACCCCGCCCCCCACGTTCCGGAGGCGGGCGACATGGGGGGCATCGGGGGGCACCCCAAGGGGCTGACCATGCTGTTCTTCGCGGAGATGTGGGAGCGGTTCTCGTTCTACGGGATGCGGGCGATCCTGATGGTCTTCATGGTGGCCTCGGTGGACGTCGGGGGCCTGGGGTTCTCGCAGGCCGACGCCGCCTGGGTCTATGGCAACTACACTATGGCCTGCTACCTGCTCTGCATCCTGGGCGGGTTCCTGGCCGACAACTTCGTCGGCGCGCGCCGGGCGGTGCTCGTCGGGGGTCTCGTCATCACCGCGGGCCACTACACCTTGGCGGTCGACTCCCTGCCCTGCTTCTACGCGGGGCTGGGGTTGGTCGCGCTGGGCACGGGCTTGCTCAAACCCAACATCAGCACGCTCGTCGGCGCGCTCTATCGCCCGGACGACCGTCGGCGCGACGCGGGGTTCTCGCTTTTCTACATGGGCATCAACCTCGGTGCCTTCCTCTCCCCCTTGGTCACGGGTTGGCTCGCGCAATCCGCGGGCTTCAGGGATATCCTCGTCTCGTGGGGACTGGACCCCAACGGCTGCTGGCATTGGGGCTTCGGGGCGGCAGCGCTGGGGATGACGGCGGGCATGGTCGTCTACGCGCGCCGGCTGGGCGACCTCGGGCGGGCGGGAGCGGCGCCGGCGCGCGACGAGCCGAGACCTTGGGGTCAACTGGCGATCATCGCCGCGGGCACCGCCCTGCTCCTCATCCTGATCGGCAACGCCGAGCGCTGGCCTTGGGCTCCCTGGGCCGTGGCGGTGGTGGCCGTCGCCAAGCTCGCCCACCTCACCGGCCTGCTGCGTCCCGACGAACGCCCGCGCATGGGGGCCATCCTCGTTTTCTTCGCCTCCGCCGTGGCCTTCTGGGCGCTGTTCGAGCAGGCGGGCTCGACGCTGGCGCTCTTCGCCGAGCAGCTGACGCGCAACGAGGTCGGCGGGGTCGCCTTCCCCTCGTCGTGGTTCCAATCGGCGAACGCCCTGTTTGTCCTGGCGCTCGCGCCGGTCTTCGCCTGGACGTGGGTGCGGCTCGGCCGGCATGAGCCGTCGGTCCCGGTGAAATTCGCCCTCGGCCTGCTCTTCCTCGCCTTCTCCTTCCTGCTCATGGTGCCCGCGTCCCAGGCGACCGCCGCGGGCAAGGTGAGCCCGCTCTGGCTGCTGGGCGTCTACCTCCTACAGACCGTAGGCGAGATGTGCCTGAGCCCGGTGGGGCTGAGCACGATGACCAAGCTGGCGCCGCGGCGTCTCAACGGGATGATCATGGGGGTGTGGTTCCTCGCGGGCGCGCTCGGCAACAAATTGGCGGGCTCCTTGTCGGCCGGCTACGAGGGCTCGGATCCGGCCGCCCTGGCGGGCTTCTTCATGAACCAGGCGCTGGTGGTTCTCGGGCTGACGGCGGGATTGGTCGCGATTGCGCCGTGGGTGAGGAGGATGATGGGAAGGTGAGGAGGATGGGGACTAGGGGGATAGGGGGATGACGAGGAAGACGAGGAGGCGGAGTATTTGGAGGAAACGAGCGAAGGGAGTTCTCTCTCGCTAGCACCGCTGACCCCGCCGAGCCCGCTGTCCAGCTGACCCGCAGGCAGCTAACCCGCTGCCACCGTTAGGCATATTACTATGGGTAGGGTCGTCTCACCGAGGCGACCGCAGCCGGGTCGGAGACCCAGCCCTACCCGATGCACGGCCGGCTCGGCGAGCCAGCCCTACCGAGGGCGAATCAGGCGAGGGTGGCGGCGAGGCGCACCGAGACCGGGCAATGGTCCGAGCCCATGACGTCGGCATGGATGGCGGGGTCGGACCAAGCGCCCGCGAGGCCGGGCGAGGCGAGGAAGTAGTCGAGGCGCCAGCCGATATTGCGCGCGCGGGCGTCGGTGCGGACCGTCCACCAGGAATAAGCTCCCGCGAGGTCGGGGTTCCGCTCGCGGAAGGTGTCGGCGAAGCCCTCGTCGGTCAGGAGGCGCCCGAAGGAGGCGCGCTCCTCATCGGTGAAGCCCGCGTTGCGGCGGTTGGCTTTGGGGTTGGCGAGGTCGATCTCGCGGTGGGCGCAGTTGAAGTCGCCGCAGACGAGGACGGGCTTGCGCTTGGCGAGGCGCGAGAGATGTCGGCGAAAATCGTCGTCCCACTTCAGGCGGTAATCGAGCCGGACGAGCTCGCGCTGGGAGTTGGGGACGTAGGCCGAGACGACGAAGAGGTCCCGGAACTCGGCGGTCAGCACCCTGCCCTCCCGCGGATGGTCGCCGGGAATGTCGGCCTCGACCGCGATCGGCGCGACACGCGAGAGGATGGCCGTCCCGGAGTAGCCCTTTTTGTCGGCCTCATGCCAGGACGCGTGGGCATATCCCAAGTCGATCGCGCGGGCCTTGGCGGTCTCGCACTTCGTCTCCTGCAGGCAGAGGACGTCGGGCTTGGCCGACGCGAGGAAGCCGGCCATCCCCTTGCCCAGCGCCGACCGGACGCCGTTCACGTTCCAGGAGACGACCAGGGACATGGACGGGCGCCGGAGGGGCGGACGGGCGGTCAGAACTTCCGGCGGTAGCCGAGCTGGAGCGAGGTGGCCTCGCCCTCGGATCCCTGCTCGAGGCGCAGGCCGAGGGTGAACGTGCTATCCGGCGAGGTGCCGAAGGTGAACGTCGGGGCGACCGAGAAACCGTCGCCGGGCAGGACGCCGAACGTCGAGGAGACGTCGGTGCCGCCGAGCTGGGCGTGGTTGGAGACGAGCGTGGCCTCGTCGCCGTCGAGCTGGAGGGCGTAGGCGACCTCCAGGCCGAGGCGGTAGCGCCAATCGCCGCCGTCCGAGACCCAGCTGTGGTGAAGGCCCAGGCCGGCGCGGGCGGCGGTCTGGGTGTGGTCGGCGTCGCGCACGGCGAGGGAGTCGCCGAGAGGGTCGGCCGCGCCCGTCTCGCGGGTGGCGTCGAGCGAGGTCTTGGCGTGCTCAAGCGAGATGAACGGCGTGACGGCGAGCCCGCCGACCGAGGTCGCGGCGGAAGCGCGGACCCAGAGACCGAGGGTTTCCGCCTTGGGATCGGTGACATTGTTGCCGCCGACCAGCGAGGGACGCGTGAGGTCGCCGGAGAGCGAGCCGTAGGAGAGGCCGGCGTCCAGCGAGAGCGTGCGGGCGGCGTTCATCACGCCGGCGGCGGCGCCGAGGCGGAAGCCGTTGCCCTTGTAGGAGGTGGCGCCTCCGTCGGCCTTGAGGTTCTCGACGCCGAGCGAGACGGCCCAGTAGCCGTCGACGCCCATCGGGCGGATGGTGCCGGCGGTGGCGCCGGTGTTCCGCGCCTCGTGGGAGTTGTCGAGGTCGAGCTGGCCGTGGGTGGCGTCGACGAACCAGTCGGCGGTTTTCACCGACATGTCGGCGCCATCGAATCGGCGCTGCTCGAGCCGGCGCTGGAGGGTGTCGGCGTGCGAGCGGAACCCGGCGGCCGCCCCGGAGAGCAGGGCGGCATGGCCGCGGGGCCTGAGGTTGTCGACCGCGGCGATCAAGGCGGTGTCGCCAAGGATGGCCAGACGCGCGCCGTAGGAGTTGAAGGTGGGCGCCAGGCTGGACGAGGAACCGCCGGCGACGGGAGTCAGGTCAACCTGGGCGCGCGATTTGATGGCGGCGAGGTAAGGGGAGCCGGCGAGGGTGGCGTCGTAATCGGCGCCCGACCTCACGACATACGCGGCGACCTGCCCCGGAGTCGCAAGGAAGCCGAGCGGGTCGGCGGCGTCGTCCGCGTTGCCCAAGATGCCGTCCAATCCCGCCTGCAACTGGGAGGGATAGACGAGGAGGACGCGCAGGGGGGAGGCATCGGTGGAGACGACCGTGGCGAACCTGGGCGCGGCGCCGATGAAGCTTCCGGCTCCCGGAGACGCGGTGTCGGCCAGCAGGACTTGGCGGCGGCCGAAGAGGTTTCCGGCGCCGTAGAGGGCAAGCTCGAGCCGGCCCGTCCCGCCGTTGTTGAGGTCCGCGGTGCCGGAGAAGAGAATCTGGTCGTTGGAGGAGGAACCCAGCTCCATGACAAGGGTGCCGGCGTTGACAAAGTCGGTGGTCGTGACGGTGCCGGGGGAGAAGCCGGGGGCGATGCGCGCGCCAGTCTCGACGGTAAGGGTGCCGACGACGGTGGGGGTGCCGCCAAGGGTGACCTTGTCGCCGAGGGTGAGGTTGCCGGCGAGGGAACCTGTGATGTCCACGCGAGCCGAGCCCAAGGCGGTGGCGATGTCCAGGTCGCCGCCGGTCGCGCCCGCAAGCGGCGCCGCGAGGTCGAGGGTTCCCGTGGCCTCGGTGAGCCCCAGCTCCAAGGTGCCGCCGGAAAGCGAGAGGTCGACGACCTTGTCGAGGGAAATGCCGGAAAGCCCCATGGTCAGCGTGGAACCGGCGAGAAGCTCGACCTTGGCGACGAAGCCGTCGTCGAGCGAGGTGAGGGGGTTGGCCACCAGGTCGAGGGTGGCGGCGGCGCCGAGGGCGACAATCCCGGTCCCGTCTCCCGACAAGCCTGCGGCGTAAGCCTGGGAGGCCGCGCCGGTCAGGACCACGCGGGCGGAGTTCGAGAGGGCGAGATCCTTGGTGTTTCCGGTGGAGAGGATGGCGGATGAGCCGTCAAGGGTGATGGATCCGAGGTAGCCGGCGAGGTCGCCGCCGGTGTCGCCGTCGGTGAAGTCGAGCGCGCCCTCGCCCGCGAGGACGAGGTCGGCCGAGCCGACAAGCGCCCCATCGAAGGCGGTGTCGCCGTCGAGCGTGAGCTCAAGGTCGCCGAGCAGGCTCGTGTCGAGGGTGGTTCCGGCCTCGGCGGAAAGGCCACCCAATGCCGCGGAACCGGTGGGCGAGGCGAGACGCACGGTCACGCCGTCGGCGAGGACCGTGGAGCCGGTGTAACCCGGGGAACCCGCGTCGCCCAGGGTGAGGTCGATACCGAAGGCGCCGCGGAGCTCGAGATTGCCACCGCCCGTGATGCCGTCGGCGTCGAGGGTGATGTCGGCGTCCGTCTCGAAGGCGAGGGTGGCGCCTTCCGCGACGGTGGCGGCGGGCAGGCGCGCGCCGAGGGCGGCGCGGGAGAGCACGAGCGTGCCGCCGGAGATGTCGAAGTCAGCGGAGATGGTGGAAAGGTCGGCGGCCGCGAGGTCGACCGTGCCGGCGCCCGACTTGGCGACCTTTCCATCGCCCGTGACGGTGAAGCCTGCGGCGTAGGTGTCGGTGACGCCATCGTCGGCGAAGAACCGGAGGGTTCCCAGCGCTCCGACATTGAGCGTCGCGCCGCCGAGGCCCGAGAGGGAGGCCTCGAGCTCGCCTCCCTGGATGTCGATCGCCTGGATGACGTTATCCGCCCCGACGTCGCGAATGAAGCTGAGCTTGCCGGCGCCGGTCTTGAGGATGACGGGGGATCCGAGGATCTGGGCGGGGAAGTCGAGCTCGTCGCCCGCAAGGACGTCGAGCGTGAGCTCGGTGCCCGCGACCTCGGCGACGACCGAGGCGGTGCCGTCCTCGGCGCTGACGTTGTTCAGGGACTGGGCGAGGCCGTCCAGGACATTGAGCGTTGTGCCCGCGGCCAGCGAGATGGAGCCGGCGGTGGCGAGGACGCCGGCGGCGCCCAGCGAGAGCGAGCCTTCCGTCACCTCGACGTCGCCGGTGAAGGTGGCGACGGTCTCCATGCGGAGGTCGAAGGCCCCCGTCTTGGCGAAGGTGCCGGCCCCGGAGAGGACGCCGTCGAAGAAGTCGTCCTGGAGGAGCGCGGCGGTGAAGGCGGCGCCGGCGGCGATGGCGAGGTCGGCCTCGGGCGTGGCGGCGGCCGTGAGGGCTCCCCCGACGACGCGGACGGTGCCGGTGGTGAAGAGCGGCGAGACGGCCTCGGAGGTCATCGTGAGCGAGCCCGCGCCGGTCTTGATGAAATCGCCGGAACCGAACACCTCGCCCGCCCACGACAGATCGGTCGCGACCTCGGCGGTGAAGGAGGTGCCGGCCGCCGTCGCGACGGAGCCCTCGCGGGCGACGCCGGCGAGGGCGGAGGGACGGAAGGCGACGGTGAGGTCGCCGCCCAGGACGTCGTAGAGACCGTCGAAGGCGGGCGCGCCCGCGCCGCGGTCGACACGCAGGGCGCCGGCCCCGGTCTTGCGGAAGGTGCCGGTGCCGGAAAGGGCGAGTCCGAGGGTGCTGTCGGCCGAGACGCCCAGCTCGATGGCGCCGTCGGCGCCGACCTCGATGGCGGAGGCGGAGCCGAGGGTCGCGAGGGCGACCTCGAGCGTGCCTTGCTCGACGATGACGCGGCGATCCGCCCCGGTGAAGGTGACCGTCCCGAGGAGGGTGAGCCGCTCCGCGCCGGTCTTGGTCAGGGCGCCGCCGACCGTCAGGGCGCCGGAGAAGGCGAGCAGGTCGCGGTTCGCCTCGATATCCCCTGCCGAGAGGTCGTCGAGGGTCGTCGAGCCGGACCCGTCGGCGTCGAGGTAGGCGGCGACCTCGGCTTCAGTCGCGCCGGCGGCGACAAGGCCGTACTGGCGCACCAGATAGCCGAGCGTGGTGGCGGGCGAGAAGCCGAAGCCGGGCAGGACGCCGGCGGACTCGGTCGCGAGATAGTAGGCGGCGGAGACGGCGGGGACGGTTCCGGGCAGGCTGTCCAGCTCGCTCACAAGACGGTCGCGGAGGTCGTCGGGGACGCCGACCGTGAGGGCGCCGGAAACGGTGACCTTGGCGCCGGCGAGGCCGAAGAGCCCGCCGATGGCTTGTTCGGATGTCGCGGTGAAGACGGCGTCGGCGTCGACGACGAGGCCGGAGGTGTTGCCGATGCCGGAGGCGGAGGAGGCGACGAGGGAGCCGCCGGTGACGACGGTCGCGCCGAAGTAGTTGTTGGAGCCGGCGAGGGTGAAGGTGTTGGCGCCGGACTTGATCAGGTTGCCGACGCCGGAGATGCCGCCCGAGTAGGTGGTGGAGGCGGCGTTGACCAAGGTGATGTCGCCGCGGCCGAGGTAGATGCGGGAGGAGGCGGAACCTTGGAGGTTGCGGACGAGCTGGTTGGTGTCGTTGAAGCGGATGGAGGTCTCGCGGCCGCTCGCGCCCTCGTTGAGGATGATGGCGGAGGCGTTCTCGAAGGCGTTGTTGTTGCCGGCGGAGAAGGCGATGTCGTTGCCGTCCTCGACGATTACCTGGCCGTAGAAGAACGGCTGGGCGACGACGATGTCGGCGAGACCCTCGTCGGCGTTGCCGAGGTCGGCGCCGTCGGCGCCGCGGTACTGGATGCTGTCGGTCGGGCGGAAGACGAGTGAGGTCGTCGTGGCGGTCGAGTCGGAGCGGATCACCGCGCGCAGCGCGCCGGCGTCGTTCTGGACGATGCTGAGCGAGCCGGTGCCGGAGAGGACGACCTCTCCCGAGCCGAGGCTCTGGACGTTGGAGACGACGCGGCCGGCGCGGATCTCGAGACGGCTCATGTTGTTGCCGACCGAGAAGAGGGCGAGGGCGCCCTCGCCCGTCTTGACCAGCGTGCCGAGGGCCTGGCCGCGGACGCCGGTCACGGCGTCGGCGGCGCCCACGACGGAGCCGGTGAAATAGCCGTCGTAGCCCGCCTCGTGGTCGACGGTCAGGATGTCGCCGGCGGAGGCGAGCTCGACGAAGTTGCCCGCGCCGGTGCCGGGAAGGAGCAGCGAGGTGAACCCGCCGTCGGCGTAGAGCGACTGGAAGTTGCGGAGTCGCTGGGCTCCCTGGACGACGAGGGTGGTGGGGCCGGCGTTGCCGGGAGCGTAGCTGGGCTTCCAGTGCAGGCTGTCGCCGACGTCGAAGCCGACGTTGGTGCCCTGCCCTCCCGAGGCCAGATTGACGGACTTGGCGGACCAGAGGGTGTCGCCGGAGCCGGCGGCGAGGATGAGACGCCCGCCGTTGGCGACGAACTCGCCGGAGAAGGTCGAGGAGTTGGTGACGCGCAGGTCGCTCGCGCCGGTCTTGTAGACGCGCCCCTTGCCCTCGAGGACGCCGAGGGTCGATTCCGCGAAGGGCAGGCCCACCGCGTCCATGTCGGAATGGAGGACGAGGATGTGCGTGTCGTCGGCACCGGTCTCGACGCGCGAGGCGGTGGAGGCGCGGAGGTTGTTGAGGTAATTCAGGCGGCCGACCAGCGGGGTGGCCGGGTTGTTGTGCTCGGTGTCGTCGAGGTTGGCGGCGGCGCCGGGCAGGTTCAGCGCGGTGTTGCGGAAGGAGATCTTGCCGCCGGCGTCGACCACCGTCGCGGCGGCGCCGAGCATGACGCCCCCGACGCCGAAGGCGGCGTTGAAGGGACCGTAGTCGGCCCACTGGTTGATGTAGCCCGAGACCTGCAGCTGGCCCTGCTGGATGATGACGATGCCGCCGAAGCCCTGCTGGGCGCCGGCGTTGGAGGTCCCGCCGGCGACGAGCGGGCGGAGGTCGGTCGGTAGCGGCGAGAGCAGGCCGCCGTCGAACGAGCGGTTTCCGAGGTAGCCGAGGTTGGAGAAGCCGTTGTACTGCAGCGTGCCGCCGCCCGCCTTCACGAGGGTGCCAGTGCGGTCGAGGCCGGGGTTGAGGGCGCCGGTGCCGTCGTAGGAACCATCCTGGAACGCTCCCGAGAACGTGCCGTCGATCGGCGCGCCGAGGGCGTTCTGGAGGTCGATGACCAGGGTCGCCCCGTTGCCGAGGGCGAAGTTGTTGCCCGTCATCTCCGAGAGCGATGTGATCGTCCGGTCGCCGTCGACCGTGATGTTGGCGGCCGAGGCGTTGCCGGCGAGGCCGGCGGCGAGGGCGAGGAAGGTGCGGCTGAGGCGCATGGGAAGGGGCGTGGAAGGGGGATCAGAACTTGCGGCGATAGCCGAGCTGGAGCGAGGTGGCCTCGCCCTCGGAACCCTGCTCGAGGCGCAGGCCGAGGGTGAAGGTGCTGTCCGGCGAGGGGCCGAAGGTGAACGTGGGGGCGACGGAGAGGCCGTCGCCGGGCAGGACGCCGAAGGTCGAGGAGACGTCGCCGCCGCCGAGCTGGGCGTGGCTGGAGACGATGGTCGCGTCGTCGCCGTCGAGCTGGAGGGCGTAGGCGACCTCCAGACCGAGGCGATAGCGCCAGTCGCCGGCATCCGAGACCCAGCTGCGGTGAAGGCCGAAGCCGGCGCGGGCGGCGGTCTGGGTATGGTCGATGTCGGACACGGCCAGGGAATCGCCGGGGTTGGACTCTCGGGTGGCGTCGAGCGAGGTCTTGGAATGCTCCAGGGAGACGAAGGGTGTCAGCGCGAGGTCGCCCACGGCGACGGCGGCGGAGCCCCTGACCCAGAGGCCGATGCCGGTGGCCGAGGGATCGGTGACATTGGAGCCGCCCAGCAGCGAGCTGCGCGAGAGGTCTCCGGAGAGCGAGGCGAGGGAGACGCCGGCGTCGAGGGAGAGGGTGCGGTTGACGTTCATCACGCCCACGGCGCCTCCGACGCGGAAGCCGGCGCCCTTGTAACCGGCCGAACCGGCCTCGGCGTCGAGCGTCTCGACCCCGAGGGTGACGGCCCAGTAACCGTCCACGCCCATGGGGCGGATCAGGCCGGCGGTGGCGCCGCTGTTGCGGGCCTCGCCGCCGTTGTCGAGGTCGAGCTGGCCGGCGGTCGCGTCGACGAACCAGTCGTTGGACTTGACCGACATGTCGGCGCCGTCGAACCGGCGCTGCTCGAGCCGGCGCTGGAGGGTGTCGGCGTGCGAGCGGAATCCTGCGACCGCTCCGGAGAGGGCGGCGGCATGGCCGCGCGGCGAGAAGTTCGCCACGGCCGTGCGCAGGGCGTCGTCCGAGAGCACCGCGAGGCGGGCGCCGAAGGCGGTGAAGGTGCCGGCGAGCGTGGAGCGGCTGATGGCGCCGTCGACCGGGTCGGCGACGAGGTCGACGCGGGCGGCGGCCTGGATGGTCGCGAGGTAGGGATTGCCGGCGAGGAGCGCGGCGTACTCGGCGTCCGATCGGACGGCATAGGCGGCCACCTCGCCGTCGCGCGCGAGGCCGCTCACCGCGAGGCGGGGATCGGACGCGAGGGAGGAGGGGTAGAAGACCAGGGTGCGCAGGTTGTCCGAGGTGCGCGTGACGACATCGGCGAAGCGCGCGCCTGATCCGGCGTCGACGAAGCTGGGGGCGCCGGGCGAGGCCGTGTCGACAAGAAGGTCGGCTCGGCGGCCGAAGAGGGAACCTGCGCCGAAGCGGACGAGCTCGAGCGTCCCGGTCCCGGCGTCATTGAGGGTGGCGGCGCCCGCGAACCGGATGCGGTCATTGTCGGCGGCGCCGAGCTCCATGACCAGGTTGCCGGAGTTGGTGAAATCGCCCGCGACGGTGAGCGTGCCCGGGGAATACCCCGGAGCGAGGGTGCCCGCGTTGGCGAGGTCGCCGGAGACGGAACCCGCGCCGGTGAGCGCGGCACCGGTCGCGACGGTGACATCGCCCCCGACCGCGGCGGTCGCGGCGGGGAGGCCGAGCTGGAGGGTGCCGGCCGTGACGGTCAGGTCGGCGGTGGAAGTCCCCTTCTCGAGCACGAGCGTGCCGGCGCCGTCCTTCTCGAAGGCGCCGCCGCCGGAGCCATCCGAGGTGATCAGCTCGGTGATGGAGACGGTGGTGTCGGCGGCGACGGAGACGGCGAGCGAGCCGCCGTCGGCCAGGATGATGTCGGCGCCGTCGAGGATGGCGCCGGCCACCACGCCGGCGAGGACGCGACCCTCGGAGACGGTCAGGGTGTCGATGCCGCCGGGCGACAGGGGGTCGCGCGGGATACCGGCGGTGAGGTCGAGCGTGCCCGCGCCCACCTTGACGAGCGAGGCGGTGCCGGAGAGCACCTCGAGCTGGCCGGCGTAGGCCGCGGTCGCGAGGGGATCGGCGACGTCGATCAGGAGGGTGGAGCCGTCCGCGAGGGCGATTTCCTTGGTGTTGGCCACGCCGACCTGCAGCTTGCCGCCGTCGACCGTGACGGTGCCGCCGAAGGCGCCGAGGTCGCCCGAGTCGGCCTCGTAGGCGAAGACGCCCTCGCCCTGGATGACGAGGTTGCCGGAACCGGCGAAGGAGCCGAGGAACGACCCGTCGGAGGTCTGGTCGAGGGTCAGCGTCTGGCCACCGTTGAGCGTCACGACGCTGCCGGTGTCGGCGGCCAAGCCGCCGAGGGTGACGTCGCCGACGGCGGCGTCAAAGGCGAGCGAGGCGAGGCCCTTGAGGGAGACGAGCCCGGTGTGGGCGGGCGCGTTGAGAAGGGTGACGGTCCGGGCGACGCCGTCGCCGTCGAAGGCGAGGTTGCCGGCTCCGGTGACCTGGGAGGCGAGGCTGCGGTCGCCGGTGAGCAGGACCTCGAGGGTCGCGCCCTCGGAGACGGCGGCCGCGGGGATGACGCCGCCGACGCGGCGGTCGTCGACGACCAAGGCGCCGCCGAGGACGCGCAGGTCGCCGGTGGACAGGGTCGAGTCGCCGAGGAGGCGGAGGATGCCGTCACCGAACTTGGAGACCGCGCCGGCGCCCGTGATGGCGGCGAGGTAGGTCTCGTCGGCGCCGGTGGCCACGTTGAACTCGAGGAACGCGCCGGCGTCCACGGCCAGGGAGGTGGCCGAGCCGATGCCGTCGATGCTGGCGCGGAGCGTGCCGGCGGCGACGGTGATGCCGCCGAGCGCGTTGGCCGCGTCGGGCTCGAGGCTGAGGATGCCGTCGCCCGTCTTCACAAGGTCGCCCGAGCCGGTGAACCGGCCGAGGAAGGTGTCGAGGCGGGGCGTGGCGGCGCCGGCGGGCGTCGTGACGTCGAGCGTGAGGACGGTCGCGGGGTCGAGGGCGAAGATCGTGCCAGCCTCGCCGGTCAGGCCGGCGAAGCGATAGGCGCCGGCGCGGAGGGTGAGCGTGGTTCCCGCGCCGAGCACGGCGACCTTGGCGTTGGCGAAGGCGCCGGCGTTCTCGATCGAGGTCTCGCCTCCGGCGAGCTCGAGGCTGCCGGTGAAGCCGAGCGACCCGAGGGTGGCGGGCGCGGCGTAGGTCGGGTCGGTGTCGAGGGCGAGGACGCCCGCGCCGGTGCGACGCAGCGTGCCGGCGCCGGAGAGCTCTGCGGAGAGCGTCGCGGTGTCGCCCGCGTCGAGGTCGAGGACAAGGGCGGCGCCCTCGGCGATGGCGGAGCGGCCGACGAAGCCGCCGAAGGGCAGCTCGCCGGTGAAGCGCAAGGCGCCCTCGCGCACGTCGAGGGAAAGGGTGGTGAGGGGCGCGCCGAGGCCGTCGACGCGGAGACCGCCGGTCACGGCGACGAGCGAGCCGTCGATGGAGAGGGTCCCGCGGCCGAGCTTGGCCAGGGTGCCGTCGCCCGCGATGCCGCCGGCGGCGACATAGGCGAAGTCGGTGCCGACGCCGGTAAGTGCCGAGTCGGTGCGCAGGGCGAGGGTGGCGTCGGCCGAGACGGTGGCGGCGCCGAGCGTGGCGTCGAGCACGAGGGGGTCGGCCGAGGCGCGGAGGAGCGTAAGCTCGAGCGTGCCGCCCTCGACCTCGGTCAGGCCCGTGTGGAGGGCCGAGGTGGGCGAGAGCCTGAGGGTGCCGGCGCCGGTCTTGCGCAGGTTGCCGTCGCCGAGGATGGGCAGGGTCCAGTCGACGGAGCCCGCGTCGACGAAAAGGGCGAGCGTCCCGTCGACGACGCGGTCGGCGTCGTCGAAGGCGCCGTCGTTGTTGACATCCACGCCGCCGAGGGCGAGGTCGGCGTCGATGTCGCCGTCGCCGTCGAGGTCGAGCGTGGCGGAGTTGGCGAGGACGACGACCGAGCCCGCGGTGGCGAGGGCGGCGGGCGCGGCCTCGAGGACGCCCTGTCGGACGACCACGGCGGCGCCGCCGAGCTGGTTGGAGGATCCGAGCAGGCGGAGCGTCTCCCAACCCGTCTTGCTGAGGGCGACCTTGGCGACGACGGTTTCGCCCCCGAAGGCGACGGACTGGTTTGCGCCGGTGGCGATGATCGAGCCGGCGAAGCCGAGGGTGGCGGCGGACGCGGCGGCGGTCGCCTCCTCCCCGGCGGAGATGGAGCCGTCGCCGTCGCGGTCGAGGCGGTAGAGCACGCGCTCGAGGTAGATGCGGGTCTGGTCGGCCATGCCGAGGTCGCCGGCCAGGAAGTCGATCTCCTCGCCCACCGTGATGTTGAGCGGGGTGCGGTCGAGGTCGCCCGCCTCGAGCAGGCGCGAGGCGGCGAGCGGGGGCGTGAAGCGGAGCAGGTCGTAGGCGTTCCCGGTCGTGCCGAGGTAGTTGTGGGCCAGGGTGAGCTGCAGGCCGAAGGAGGTCTCGAGCTGCTGGCGGAAGGCCGCGAGCTGGGCCGGCGTGAAGCCGACGCTCAGGGTGGCGGCGCCGAGGTTGACGGTGCTGCCGGCCTCGCCGAAGAGCGCCCCCAAGGTCTGGTTGGTCCCGGAGGAGGCGAGCGTGGCGCCCGAGACGAGCGCGACGCCGGAGACGGAGCGCAGGGTGTCGGCGGTGGCGAGCGAGACGGAGCCCTGGCGGACGGCGAGGGCGCCGGTGAAGTCGCTGCCGGCGACGCCGAGGGCGTCGACGCCGCGGAAGGCGAAGTCGGCCGAGCCCTCCTTGAGGATGCTGCCCACGCCGGTGATCTCGCCGAGGAACCGTCGCGAGCCGTCGGCCTGCACGAGCGTCATCGTCCCGCGGCCGAGCTCGATGCGCGAGGCGGCGTCGCCGGAGAGGTTGCGGACGAGCTGGTTGGTGTCGTTGAAGCTGAGCGTGGAGCCGGGCCCGCCCTGGCCGTCGAGCGTGATGGCGGAGGCGTTGGCGAGCGTGTCGACGATCGCGCCGGGGCCGCCGACCGCGGAGAGGGAGACGTTGACGCCGTCGTTGACCACGAGCTCGCCGGTGAAGCCGAGCTGCTGCTGGGCGAAGTTGAGCGTGCCGCGCGTGCCCTCGGAGTTGATCTGGATGGGCGTGCCCGAGCCGTTGTCGATCTCCGCGAAGGCCACGACGCGGAGGGTGCCGGCGCCGAGGACGGAGGCCTCGAGCGTGCCGGTGTCGTTCTGGAAGAGGCGGAGCTCGCCGGAGGCGACGTTGACGCGGGAGTTGCCGAGCCCGACGGCGTTGACGATGAGGGCGCCGGCGCGGGTCTCGATCTCGCCGAAGGTCGACTCCTCGAGGTTGAGCGCGAGCTTGGCGTCGGCGGACGTCGCGTCGAGGACGAGGCGTCCGGCGCGGAGGTTGAGGGCCTGGTCGAGGGTGCCCGAGGCGCCGACGTCTACGCGCCAGGCGAGGGCGTCGCCGGTCAGGGCGCTGACGTCGGTGACGGTGACGGAGGCGGGGGCGATGCCCAGGGCGGAGGCGATGTTGGAGCGGATCTCGTCGGCCGAGGTGACGTCGGTCGCGGCGGTGAGTCGCGGCGCGGCGCCATCCTCCGAGCCGGTGACGCGGAGCTGGAAGGTGCCGAAGGAGGGCAGCGCGTCGAAGGCGAGCAGGTAGGAGCCGGCGCCCTCGTCGGTCAGCGTGGCGGCGTAGTCGAAGCCGCCGAGGATCTTGCCCTCGTAGAGGCCGTCGCGGCCCTTGTCCTGCCGGACGGTGAGGGAATGGCCGCCGAGGATGACGGCGGCGCCCTTGCCGGTGCCGGCGATGACGAGCTCGCCGCGGTTGGTGACGTCGGCCGCGCGCTGGACGGCGGAGGCGGCGGTGTTGGCGAAGGTGCCGGCGGTGTCGGGCGCGGCCGACAGGGCGAAGTTGGACTGGAAGTTGCGGATCGTCTGGTCGCCGCGGATCTCGAGCTCGGCGCCGGAGAGCGTCTCGGACCAGGTGATGACCCCGGCGGCGTCGACGGACGTGAGGATCCGGGTGCCGGGGGCGGGGGCGTAGGCGGGCTTGTAACGGGGCTCGTCGATCCCGTCGCCGTTGGTGTCGATGTCCTGCTCGAGGTAGCGGACATGGGCGCCGCGGCGGGAGCCGGTGGAGATGGCGGTGTCGGAGGCCGCGGCGAGGTCGGTGGCGTCGACCGTGCCGGCCAGCGTGACGCTCGCCGCGCTGGCGAGGGCGCGCCCCTCGGCGGAATCGAGGATGAGACGGCCGCCCGCGACCGTGACGTTGCCGGTGAGGCGCGACTCGTTGATGACGAGGAAATCGCCCGCGCCGGACTTCACCACGTCTCCCGCGCCGGCGAGGATGCCGATGGAGCCGGTGCGGCCTTGGTCGATGTGGACGAGGGCGCGGTACTCGGAAGTGGTGCCGACGACGAGCTCGGTCTGGATCTGGTCGTGCTCCGCGCCGGTGTCGGCGTCGAGGCCGGCCTGCAGGTTGCGAAGGTACTGGACGCGCAGGGCGTTGCCCTGGGTGACGACGTTGGAGGTGCCGGTCGGGATATTGAGCGGCGAGTTCGTCAGCTCAAGGACGGACGAACCGTTGAGGATGATGGCGGAGACCCCGGTCATGCGCTGCGAGAGCAGCGGGGCTTGGTCGGCGTTCTCGACGGTGAAGCGAGGGGGAGGGCCGAGCGGGGCGAGGTTGATGGTGTCGTTGTCGCCCTGATCGTGCCAGACGTTGAGGAAGCCCGCGAGGCGGACCGTGCCCTGGTTGATGGTGAAGGTGCCCTGCAGGCCGTTGAGGCGGGTGGCGTTGCGGCCGTCGGGATCGCCCGTGACGGTGGGCTGGAGATCGCTGATGCTGTCGCCCCCGACGAGGTGGGAGGAGGCGGTGAAAGGATCGTCGTAGCCGAGGGCGCCGTCGGTGTCGGCCCACCAGGCCGTGCCGGCGCGCTGGGTGCCGGAAAGGACGGTCCATGAGTTGATCTGGAGGACGCCTCCGCCCTCCTTGACGACGTTGCCGCCCGTCGGGAGACCGGTGAGCGGATCGACCTTGAAGACGACGCCGTCGACGGGGGTCAGGTTGGCGGCGGCGGTGTCGCCGTTCTCGAGGAAGGCGGCGTCGACCGTCGTGGCATACTCGCTGAAGATCGTCAGGGTCGCACCCGGCGTGATGGCGATGGTGCCTCCCCCGGCGGGATTGGTCAGGGTGGTGTCGACCGCGATCGTGATGGCGGGGTCGAGGACGGTGACGGGGCCTACTTGGGCCTGGGCTCGGACTTGGAAAGCGGTCAGCGCGCAGGCGGCGGCAACCAAGGCGGTCTTGGTGAGTCTCATGGGGCCAAAGTAGGGATGAGGAGTGTCTTGGAGGGGGTGAAGGGGTGTCAAACTGCGATTCCCCGGGCGGGACCGGGATATAAATAAGAATATATTTCCACAAAACTATGATTATTAATCACTTGTGAAACTTTTTGTGGGTCCTTGGGGATGCCGATACGGCCCCGTCGACCCCCGTTCTTGGCCATGACCCAAGCCCCCCACAGGGCGGTGATCAACATGAGGATGACCAAGGAGCGCGTCAGGCGGCGGCGAAGACGGTCGTCCACATGCCAAGCGTGGACGGGTGGAAGGGGTTTTACAATCGGATTTACACTTGTCCGAGCCCCTCGGCCAAAGTATCCGTTAGGCCTACCCCGCAGTCTTACCCCGCCCCAGGCCTGCATGAACCCCAAGCAGAAAGCCGTGGTGGCCGTCGTCGAGGATGACCGCAGCCTGGCAACCCTGCTCGCGGACCAACTCGGCACCAACGGTTTCGCCACCCATCTCTTCCACAAAGCCGCCAGCTTCCTCCGCCACGTCGAGAAGGAGCATGTCTCGCTCGTGCTTCTCGACCTCTCCCTGCCCGACCTGAACGGTCTCGAGGTCCTGGCCCGCGTCCGCAAGCTGCCCACGCCGCCGGCGGTCGTGATCCTCTCGGCGACGGACAGCCCGGCGGTCATCTGCCAGGCGCTCGACGCCGGGGCGGACGACTATGTGCGCAAGCCCTTCGAGCGCGCCGAGCTGGTCGCCCGCCTGCGCGCCGTCCTCCGGCGCACCGAGACCGCGGGCGACGGCCGCCTGACGCGCAACACCGAGCTCGCCACCGGCGCCTTCGCCTTCGGCGCGGCCAACGTGCACCCGGACCGGCTCGAGGTGGAGTTCAGCGGCGGCGGCCGCGGCAAGATCGGGCGCAAGGAGCTCGGCATCCTCTTCCACCTGCAGGCGAACCCCGGGGTGATCGTCAGCCGCCACGCCCTCATCCACGCGGTCTGGGGCGAGCACGCGAACATCCGAAGCCGCTCGCTCGACCAGTACGTGGTGAAGATCCGCGACCTCTTCGGCAAGAACGGCGAGAGCCTCGCCTGCTTCCGAACGATCCACGGCATCGGGTATTGGTATGAGCCGGGACGTTGAGGAGTGAGGAGCGGGGAGCGGGGAGCGGGGAGCGAGAAGTGGGTGACGGGCTGAAAGGAAAATCGCGCTCCCCTGAATCTCGAGCGAGGGAAGCATCGTAGCCGCCCAGACAACGGGGCTGGAATTTCATGGGCTCGCTCCCCGCTCCTCGCTCCCCGCTCCCCGCTCCTCGTACCCCACTCCTCGCTCCTCGCTCCCCGTACCCTCTTTACTTTGAAATCTTTCCTCTGAATTCTCCGACCGAATGCACCGCGTCCATATCCGCACCTACGGTTGCCAGATGAACGAGCGCGACTCGGAAGGGGTCGCGGCGCTGCTGCGGGCGAAGGGCTACCAGGTCCAGGCGGAAGAGGCGGGCGCGGACATCGTCCTGATCAACACCTGCTCGATCCGCGGCCTGGCCGAGGAGAAGGCGATCGGCAAGGCCGACCATCTCCTGCGCGACCGACGCGCGGGCAAGGGGCCCCGGCTGGTCGGCATCCTCGGCTGCATGGCGCAGAACCGCGGCGCGGACCTGCTCGAGCGGCTGCCGGACCTGGACCTCGTCGTCGGCACGCAACGCCTGCGCCACATCCCGGACCACCTCGGGCGCCTGCTCGGCGAGCCCGCGCCCGCGGCGCGCGTCGACGTCGCGGAGGAGGCGGGGTTCGAGGACGCGCTGCCCGGGCGCGACGAGGCCCGGCAGGTCGCGGCGTTCGTCAGCATCCAGCAGGGGTGCGACATGCGCTGCGCCTACTGCGTCGTGCCGCGCACGCGCGGGCGGGAGCGCTCGCGCTCGCCGGAATCCATCCTCGCCGAGGTGCGCGCGCTCGCGGCGGCGGGCACGCGCGAGGTGACGCTGCTCGGGCAGATCGTGAACCAGTACGGGCGGGGGTCGCAGCGCGCGGAGGGCGGCGTCAGCCCGTTCGTCGCCCTGCTCCGCCGCGTGGCCGAGGTGCCGGGAATCGCGCGCATCCGCTACACGGCCTGCCACCCGATCGGCTACCGGCCGGACCTCGTGGCGGCGCACGCCGAGCTCCCGCAGCTCTGCGGCCACGTCCACCTGCCCTTCCAGTCCGGCTCCGACCGCATCCTGCGCGCGATGAACCGGCCCTACCTCGCGGAGCGCATCCGGCGGCTGGCGACCGCGCTGCGCGAGGCGCGCCCCGGGATGACGCTCTCGACCGACGTGATCGTCGGCTTCCCCGGGGAGACGGAGGAGGACTTCGCGCGGACCGAGGCGCTGTTCCGCGAGCTCGGCTTCGAGCACGGCTTCCTCTTCAAGTACTCGCCGCGGCCCGGGACGCCGGGTTTCGCCCTGGGCGACAACGTCCCGGCGGCGGAGAAGGAGGCGCGCCTCGCGCGCTTGCAGGAGATCCTCGCCCTGCGCTCCTCGACGGAGAACCTACGGCAGGTCGGGACGACCCAGCGCGTGCTGGTCGAGGGACCCGACCGGCGCGGCGGGCGCCTGATGGGGCGCACCGAGAACGAGCGGCGGGTCGTGCTCGACGGCCCCGCCTCGCTCATCGGCGAGCTGGTGGACGTCCGCATCACCGGCGCGGGGCAGACCTATCTCGACGGCGCGCGGGCCTGAACGGGCTGGCGGCGGGGCGGCGGCGCCCCCATGTTCCGCGCATGGAAGACCGGCCCTCCGCGCGCGTCCCCGGCTGGGGCGAGGTCGCCCTCGACAGCGTGATCGCGCTCCTGCTCCCCAAGGTGGGGAGCGTCCTGGCCGGGCTCGTCGTCCCCGGCGGCCACGGGCTGGCGGCGGCGGGCTTGGTCCTCGTGCTCCTCGCCTTTTTCCTCATCGGCAAGGTGCGCGGCGCGGAAGGGTTGGCGGCGCACCTGGCCAAGGTGGTCGGCGTCCTTTCGGCCATCACGCTCCTCCTGTCGCGCGAGCCGCTCGGCACGACGCTTCTCGGGCTGGTCGTCCTTTCCGGGTGCGCGGCGCTCGGCGGCTGGATGGGGTCCCGGCGCGGCTAAGCGAAGGGGCCCGGTCTCCCGGGCCCCTGTGCGCGGACGTCCTCCCGACGGTCAGACCTTGGCGGGCGCGGCGAGGGTCGCGGTGCTGCCGTGCGGCGTGACGCGGCGGAAGGCGGCGAGCGCCTTGGGCCAGTCGGCGAGCAGGGCGGCGGCGTGCGGGCTGGAGGTGGCCTCGGCGTGGCGGGCGACGAGCGCGCGGAGCGCGTCCGATTCCGAGGCCTCGACGGCGCGGAGCTCGACCATCTCCGGGTTGACCAGCGCATCGAGCCGACGCTCGGGGTCCCAGACGAAGGCGAGGCCGCCGGACATGCCGGCGCCGAAGTTGCGGCCGACGGGGCCGAGGACGGCGACGACGCCGCCCGTCATGTACTCGCAGCCGTGGTCGCCCACGCCCTCGACGACGGCGGTGGCGCCCGAGTTGCGCACGCCGAAGCGCTCGCCGGCGCGGCCGGCGGCGAACAGCGCGCCGCCCGTGGCGCCGTAGAGGCAGGTGTTGCCCATGATGATGTTCTCGTGCCAGGCGAAGGAGGCCTCGGGCGAGGGGCGCAGGGTGATCTCGCCGCCGTTCATGCCCTTGCCGACGTAGTCGTTGGCCTCGCCGACGAGGCGCAGGCGCATGCCCTGGACGCAGAAGGTGCCGAAGGACTGGCCGCTGCTGCCCTCGAAGGTGAGGTCGATCAGGCCCTCGGGCAGGCCCTTGTTGCCGTGGAGGTAGGCGATCTCGCCGGCGAGTCGGGTGCCGATGTTGCGGTGGACGTTGCGGACCTTGTAGGAGCCGCGGAAACCGGGCTCCTTGTGGACGAGCACGTGGCGCGCGTCCTGCAGGACGACGTCGTCGACCACGAGGTCGTGGCCGGGCGGGTTGTTGCGGTCGCGCGTGTGGACGCGGGCGGCGTCGCCGGCGGGATCGGGGTCGAAGAGCAGGCCGTCGAGGCGGAGGCGGGCGGTCTTGGGATTCTCCGCGTCGGGCACGAAGCGCAGGAGCTCGGTGCGGCCGACGACCTCCTCGAGCGAGCGCCGGCCGAGCTTGGCCAGGATGACGCGGACGTCCTCCGCCACGGCGTTGAAGAAGTGGATGACGTTCTCGGGCTTGCCGCGGAACTTCGCCCGCAGGTCCTCGCGCTGGGTGGCGACGCCGACCGGGCAGGTGTTGAGGTGGCAGACGCGGAACATGGCGCAGCCGGCGGCGATGAGCGCGGCGGTGCCGAAGTTGAACTCCTCGGCGCCGAGGATGGCGGCGACGACGATGTCGCGGCCGGTCTTCATCCCGCCGTCGGTGCGGAGGGTGACGTGGCCGCGGAGGTCGTTCATCATCAGGACCTGGTGGGCCTCGGCGATGCCGATCTCCCAGGCGGAGCCCGCGTTCTTGACCGAGGAGAGCGGCGACGCGCCGGTGCCGCCCTCGTGGCCGGAGACCAGGATGACGTCGGCGTACGCCTTGGCCACGCCGGCGGCGACGGTGCCGACGCCGGAGCAGGAGACGAGCTTGACGCAGACCTTGGCGCGCGGGTTGACGCACTTGAGGTCGAAGATGAGCTGCGCCAGGTCCTCGATGGAGTAGATGTCGTGGTGCGGCGGCGGCGAGATCAGCGTGACGCCGGGGACGGAGTAGCGGAGCGTCGCGATGAGCGGCGAGACCTTGTGGCCGGGCAGCTGGCCGCCCTCGCCGGGCTTGGCGCCCTGGGCGACCTTGATCTCGATCTCCTTGGCGGAGGCGAGGTACTCGGCGGTCACGCCGAAGCGTCCGGAGGCGACCTGCTTGATGGCGGAGTTGGCGTTGTCGCCGTTCTCCAGCGGGCGATAGCGGCGGGGATCCTCGCCGCCCTCGCCGGTGTTCGACTTGCCGCCGATGCGGTTCATCGCGATGGCGAGGCACTCGTGGGCCTCGGGCGAGATGGCGCCGAGGGACATGCCGGCGGTGGTGAACCGTCGGCGGATGGCGGAGGCGGGCTCGACCTCGGCGAGGTCGAGGGCCTTCGGCGCGAAGTTGAGCTGGAGGAGGTCCTTGATGGTGATGGGCGCGTGGTCGTCGGCCGCGGTGCGCCACTCGGCCCAGCCGGCGGCGTCGCCGCCCGACTTGAGGAACTTGCCCATGCCGGCCACGACCTTCGGGCTCCAGCCGTGGGCCTCGCCGTCGCCCTTCTTGTTGACGAGGTACCAGCCCTCGTTGGGCAGCTCCGCGGGGGCGGCGGGGAAGGCCCGCGCGTGGCGGCGGAGCGTCTCGCCGGCGATTTCCTCGTAGCCGACGCCGCCGATGGGCGAGGGCGTGCCGGCGAAGCAGTCGGCGATGACCTTGTCGCCCACGCCGAGGGCCTCGAAGACCTGGGCGCCTTGGTAGGAGAGCAGGGTCGAGATCCCCATCTTGGACATGATCTTGAGCAGGCCCTTGCCCGCGGCCTTGCGGTAGTTCTCCCAGGCCTTGGGCAGGTCGACCTTGGGGTCGAGCTTCCCGCCGGCGTGGAGGTCGGCGAGGATGGCGTAGGCGAGCCACGGGTACACGGCGGTGGCGCCGTAGCCGATGAGGCAGGCGAGCTGGTGGACGTCGCGGGCCTCGCCCGTCTCGACCACGATGCCGCAGCGCAGGCGGAGGCCGGCGCGGACGAGCGCCTGGTGGACGGCGCCGACGGCGAGCAGCATGGGCACGGGGGCCCGGTCGGCGGAGACGGCGCGGTCGGAGATGCGCACCACGCGGGCGCCCTTGTCGCGCACGGCGGCGACGGCCGCGTCGGCGAGCGAGCGGAGCGCGGGCTCGAGCGCGGCGGGGCCGCCGGCGGCGGCGAAGGTCGCGTCGAGGTCGAGGAGCTTGCCCGCGAAGCGCGCGGGGATCTCGGCGGCCTCGTGCGGCAGGAGGAAGGGCGTGTCGACCTGGAGGAAGGTGCGGCGGTCCTGGAGCGTCTCGTAGATGCCGATCTGCCCGCCGATGTAGTTGGTCAGCGACATCACCAGCGACTCGCGGATGGGGTCGATGGGCGGGTTGGTGACCTGGGCGAAGAGCTGCTTGAAGTAGGTGTAGAGCAGGCGCGGCCGCCGCGAGAGCGCGGCGAGGGGCGTGTCGTCGCCCATCGAGCCGACGGCCTCCTGCGCGGTCGAGGCCATGGGCGCGAGGATGAGGTCGCGCTCCTCGAGGTCGGAGCCGAAGGCGAGCTGGAGGTCGACCGGCGAGGGCGCGACGTCCGCGGACTTGCCCTTGGCGAGGGCGTGGAGGTCGAGCACGGACTCGCGCAGGAAGGCGCCGTAGTCGCGGCGGTCGGCGAGCACCTGCTTGCAGTCGGCGTCGTCGAGGAAGCGTCCCGCGGCGAGGTCGAGGGCGAACATGCGGCCGGGACCGAGGCGGCCGGAGCGGACGACGGGCGAGCCCCAGGGCGCGATGAGGCCGGCCTCGGAGGCGGCGACCACCGTGCCGTCGGCGTACTGCTTGAAGCGCAGGGGGCGGAGGCCGTTGCGGTCGAGCGAGGCGCCGACGAGGCGGCCGTCGGTGAAGACCACGGCGGCGGGGCCGTCCCAGGGCTCCATGACGAGCGACTGGTAATGGTAGAAGTTGCGGACGCGCTCGGGGAGCGAGGCGTCGTTCTCCCACGCGGCGGGCATCATCATGGACGCGGCGACGATGCCGCAGCGCTTGGCGGGAGGGAGGTCGGCGACGAGGAGCTGGAAGGCGTTGTCGAACGAGGCCGAGTCCGACATGTCGGGCTGGATGATCGGGCGCAGGTCGGCGTAGCGCTCGCCCCACTTGCCGGCGATGTCGGAGGACTCGCGGGCCCGCATCATGTTGCGGTTGCCGCGGATGGTGTTGATCTCGCCGTTGTGGGCGATGCAGCGGAAGGGATGGGCCTTGGTCCAGTCGGGCAGCGTGTTGGTGGCGAAGCGCTGGTGGAAGAGGACGAAGGCGGTCGAGAAGGCCGGGTCCTTGAGGTCGGTGTAGAACTTGCGGACCTGGGGGGCGTTGAAGAGGCCCTTGTAGGTGACGGTGCGGCTCGAGAAGGAGCAGATGTAGAAGCCCTCGACCTTGGCCTCGGCGGCGCGGCGCTCGGCGACCTTGGTGGCGAGGAAGCAGCGGCGCTCGAACTCGTCGTCGCTGATGGCGGACTCGGCGTCGGCCTTGCGGGCGACGATCGCCTGCCAGATGTCGGGTCGGGTGAGCTCGGCCTTCTTGCCGAGGCAGGCGGGGTCGACGGGCACCTGGCGCCAGGCGACGAAGGAGAGGCCCTCCTTGAGCACGGCCTCCTCGACGATCTGCTTGGCGTGCGAGCGGGGGTAGTCCTCCCGGGGGAGGAAGATCATGGCGAGGGCGGTGTCGGCCTCGCGGGGCAGGATCTTGCCCTTGGAGGTCAGGAACCGGCGGATGATCTCGTGGGGAATCTGGGTGAGGAGGCCGGCGCCGTCTCCGGTCACCGAGTCGGCGTCGATGGCGCCTCGGTGGGCCAGGTTGCGCAGGCCCTCCAGGGCGCGCTCGACCAGGGCGTGGGAACGCTCCCCCTTGAGGTTGGCGATGAAGCCGACGCCGCAGGCGTCGCGCTCCATGTCGGGGCGCCAGAGGGGGGAGGGATTGCGGAACGTGAGGGCCATCGGTGTCGGGGGTCGCGGGGCGAGCCCGGGGCGGTGGGGTCCCGGGTCGGTCGCGTCCAGCCTCGGAGGTTTGGCCTCCCCTCCGCGGGAGGCAAGCGCGGATGGCCCCTCGGGGGTGGGCCGGTCGGGACCGTTTTTCCGTTTGCCAGCCCCGCTTCCCGCCGCCACCCCTCGGACTCATCATGCAATCCGACATCGGTCTCATCGGGCTCGCGGTCATGGGCCAGAACCTCGCCCTGAACATCGCCGACCACGGCTTCGCCATCACCGTCTACAACCGGACGGCCTCCAAGACGGAGGAGTTCGTGGCCGCCAACCGCTCCACCCCGGGCAAGCTGACGGGCGCCGCCACGGTCGCCGAGTTCGCCGCCTCCCTCAAGCGCCCCCGCAAGGCCGTCATCCTCGTGAAGGCCGGCGCGGCCACCGACGCGGTGATCGACGAGCTGGCCAAGGTCTTCGAGCCCGGCGACATCATCATCGACGGCGGCAACGCCCTCTGGACGGACACCATCCGCCGCGAGAAGGCGCTGAAGGCCAAAGGGTTGCGCTTCATCGGCTCCGGCGTCTCCGGCGGCGAGGAAGGCGCCCGTTTCGGCCCGTCCCTGATGCCCGGCGGCGACCCCTCGGCCTGGGCCGAGCTCAAGCCCATCTGGGAGGCCGTCGCCTCCAAGGTCGACCCCGTGACCGGGGTCGAGCTGACCGGCGCCAAGCCGGGCAAGCCCATCCAGGGTGGCGTGCCCTGCGTCGCCCACATCGGGGCCGACGGCGCGGGCCACTACGTCAAGATGGTCCACAACGGCATCGAGTACGGCGACATGCAGATGATCTGCGAGGCGTACGACCTCATGCGCGGCCTGCTCGGCATGACGCCCGACGAGATCGGGGCGGTCTTCGAGGAGTGGAACCAGGGTGAGCTGAACTCCTTCCTCATCGAGATCACCGGCAAGGTCCTCCGCCAGAAGGACCCCGTCACCGGCAAGCCGCTCGTGGACGTCATCCTCGACACCGCCGGCCAGAAGGGCACGGGCAAGTGGACGAGCGCCAACGCCCTCGACATGGGCGTGGCCGCCCCGACCATCGCCGAGGCGGTGTTCGCCCGCTGCCTCTCCGCCATCAAGGAGGAGCGCGTCGCCGCCGCCAAGTCCCTGCGCGGCCCCAAGCCCCGCATGGCCGGCAAGGTCGACCGCGCCAAGGTCGTGGCGATGATCGCCGACGCGCTCTACTGCGCGAAGGTCTGCTCCTACGCCCAGGGCTTCCAGCTCATGCGCGAGGCCCAGAAGGAATACTCCTGGAAGCTCAACTTCGGCGAGATCGCCCAGATCTGGCGCGGCGGCTGCATCATCCGCGCCCGCTTCCTCCAGAAGATCACCGAGGCGTTCGAGAAGAAGCCCCGCCTCGCCAACCTCCTGCTGGACGGCCACTTCAAGAAGACCATGCGCAAGGCCCAGAAGAACTGGCGCAAGGTGATCGGCCTGGCGGTGAAGCACGGCATCCCCGTCCCCACCCTCGGCTCGGCCCTGGCCTACTTCGACTCCTACCGCACCGAGAACCTCCCGCAGAACCTCCTGCAAGGGCAGCGCGACTTCTTCGGCGCCCACACCTACGAGCGCGTCGACCAGCCCCGCGGGAAGTTCTTCCACATCGACTGGCCCGACCCCAAGCGCCCGCAGCTGGAGGGTTAAGAGGAGCGGGGAGTGAGGAGCGGGGAGCGGGCGGATAGCCCGTGGAGCCATTCGACTACCCGAGCCACTTGGATTGGCAGATCGACGGCTCGACGGCGCGTAATCGAGGTCGGGAAGAGTCTTTCGGGAGCTCAACAAGCTTCAGGCCGCTCCCCTTCGTCCTAATGCCAAGGGGGCGAATTGGCCAGGCACTCACGCCCAGCTCCTAACTCGCTCCTCACTCCGCGCTCCTCACTCCCCCGCCGGAAACCCCCCGCCGGTGGCGGCGGCGAGGCGGACGGCCGCTTGGCGACGCTGCCAGGCGTAGCCGGCGTGCGTGCGACGCGCGAGGAGCGTGTCGCGGCGCGCGGCCTCGACCTCGAGCCGGTCGGCGAGCCCGGCCTTGAGACGGGCCTCGGCGTTGGCGAGACGCTCGCCGACCGCGGCGACCACGCGCGCGGCGAGATCCTCCTGGACGGCGATCTCGCGGAGGTCGACGAGCGCGTCGTCGACCTCGCGGAAGGCCTCGAGCACGGCCTTGCGCCACTCGGCGGCGGCCTGGTCGACGCGCGCCTGCGCGACCTCGAGGCCGGCTTGGTTGCGCGAGGCGTCGAAGATCGGGACGGACAGGGAGGGCGTGAGCCCCCAGAAGCCCGAGCCGGGCTTGCCGACGCGCGAGGCGGGGTCGGCCGACCAGCCGGCGTCGCCGACCAGCATGAGGCGCGGGTAGAACTCCGCGCGGGCCGAGCCCTCGCGGGCGAGGGCGGCGTCGAGGGCGCGCGCGGCGGCGCGCAGGTCGGGCCGGGCGAGCAGGAGCTCGGAGGGCAGCCCCGCGCCGAAGGCGGGCTGCCGCGCGAGGACGGCGGGGGCGGCGGTGTCGGGAAGGGCGCCCGGCAGCGGAGAACCGGCGGGGAGGCCGACGAGGACGCGCAGCGCGTTCTCGGCGGCGCCGAGACGGCGGACGGCGTCGAGCTCGTCGGCCTTGGCCTGCGCGGCGGCGAGGCGGGCGGCGGCGAGGGCGTCGCCGTCGACCACGCCGGCCGCGGCTTGGCGCTCGGTCAGGCCCGCGTCTTCCAGGCGCGAGGCGAACTCGCCGCGGAGGCAGGCGAGCTCCTCGCGGGCGAGCCGGACGGCGAACCAGGAGCGCGCGACGGACGCGGCGAGCGAGACCTCGGCCGCGGCGGCGCGGAAGGCGGCGGCCTCGGCGTCGCCGAGCGCGGCGGCCGAGCGGTCGGACGCGCGGCCCCAGAGGTCGATCTCCCAGGAGAGCTGGACGCCGGCCGAGCCGACGTCGGTGCGGCGCGGCATGCCGGGGAAGTTCTGGCCCGTCTGGTTGGAGAGGCGGCGCGAGGCGAGCGCGAGCTGCGCGTCGAGGCGCGGGAGCAGGTCGGCGTCGACCGCCACGAGGGCGGCGCGGGCCTCGCTCACGCGGGCGGCGGCGACGGCGAGGTCGGGGTTGGAGCGGAGCGCCTGCTCGACAAGCGCGGCGAGGTCGGGATCGCCGAAGGCGCGCCACCAGGCGGCGGCGGCGCGCTCGCCGCCGCCGGAGAGACGGGCCTCCGCGGCGAGCGGGGCGAGGTCGGGGCGGATAGAGGGGTCGCCGGAGGCGCAGCCCGCGAGGGCGGCGGCGAGGAGCAGGGCCTTACTTCGCATCGGGGGCGGTGTCGATGTAGACGTCCATCTGCTGTCCGACGAAGACGGGGCGGTCCTGCGGGCGATCGAACTGGTAGATGACCTGGAGGACGCGCGTGTCGACGCGCTCGGTGCTCGCGCCGGTGAGCGAGGCCTTGGGGATGACGAAGGGCTCGATGCGGACGAACCGAAGCGGGATGGGACGGGCGGCGGCGCCGGCGCGGGCGGCCTCGCCCTTGAGGTAGCCGCGCGCGGGCAGGTTCTCGCGCATGCGCGGGGCCATCTGCTCGTCGATGTCGCAGCGGATCTGGAGGCGCGAGATGTCGCCGACCACCACGGGGGCCTTGCCGCCGGCGGCGACGAACTCGCCGGCGCGGACGCCCACCTGGAGGACGGTGCCCTCGATGGGCGAGCGCACGGTGGCGCGCTCGAGCTGGGCGGCGGCGAGGTCGGCGCGGGCGCGGGCCTCGCGGGCGGCGAGCGCGGCCTCGGTCACCGCGCGCTCGGCGACGGCGCCGGTCCCGGCCAGGGAGGCGAGGCGGCGCGCCTGGTCCTCGGCGCGCTCGGCCGCGGCCCGCGCGGCCTCGGCGGCCGGCCGGAGCTCGCGCGTGTCGAGCACGAGCAGCGGGTCGCCGGCCTTGACGCGCGCGGAGACCTTGGCGGGCACCTCGGCGACGAGGCCCGGGAACGGCACGCCGACGAGCGTGTTCTCGGCGACGGACTCGACGAGGCCCGAGGCCGCGAGCAGGCCGTCCTTGTCGCGCACGGCGGGCTGGTAGGTGGGCGGCGCGGCGGGCGGCTCCTGGTTGGCCTGGAGGGCGAGCTGGGTCGCGGCGACGGCGCCGGCGAGGGCGACGGCGGCGAGCACGAGTCGGAAGGGAGGTCGCTTCATGGTCTCAGTGGGAGGGGGAATCGATGAGGGAGGGGTCGTCGAGGACGCGGCGGATGCGGCCGTCCTCCATCTCCGCGATGCGGTCGGCGAAGCGGAAGATGCGGTGGTCGTGGGTCACGACAACGACCACGCGGTCGGGCGAGCGCGAGAGCTCGCGGATCATCTCCATGACCCTCTGGCCGGTGTCCTTGTCGAGGGCCGAGGTCGGCTCGTCGCAGATGAGGAGGCGCGGGTCGTGGACGAGGGCGCGCGCGATGGCCACGCGCTGCTGCTGGCCGCCGGAGAGGCCGCCAGGGCGGTCGTCCTCGCGGCCGCCCAGGCCCACCTTGGCGAGGAGCGCGCCGGCGCGCGCCTCGGCCTCCTCGCGGGCGACACCCTGGACGAGCAGGGGGACCATCACGTTCTCCCGCACGGTCAGGGTCGGTATGAGGTTGAAGGATTGGAAGACGAAGCCGAGGTTGGCGCGGCGGAAGGCGGTGAGCTCGGCCTGCGACAGACCGTCGAGGCGTCTTCCGAGGACCTCCACCTCGCCGGCGTCGGCGGTGAGGGTGCCCGCGAGCACGGAGAGGAGCGTCGTCTTGCCGCAGCCGGAGGGGCCGACGAGCATGATGAGCTCGCCGGGGCGCGCCTCGAAGTCGGCCTGCTTGAGCGCCCAGACGCGGGCCTCCCCGGCGCCGAAGGACTTGTCGACGCCGCGTATCCGGATGGAGGTGGGGTCAGGCACGGAAGACGGAGGCGGGGTCGACGCGCGCTACCTTGGCCATGCCGATGAGGGCGGAGCAAAGGCTGATGCCGAGCACGAGGACGAGGGTGGCGACGAGGACCTGCGGGTACATCACGAAGGGTGGCATGCCCTTCTCGATCATGGCGCGCCCGATGCCCTGGGCCATGCCGACGCCGAGGCCGAAGCCGAGCAGGCCGGCCGCGAGCGCCTGGAGGAGGAGCATGCGCAGGAGCACGCCGTTGCCCGCGCCCATCGCCTTGATGGCGGCGAAGTAGCGCAGGTTCTCCAGGACGAAGGAATAGAAGGTCTGGCCCGAGATGGCGATGCCGACGAAGAGGCCGAGGAGGACGGCGGTGCCGAAGGAGAAGGGGATGCCCGTGTTGCGCCAGAACCACCAGAAGGTGCTCTTGGCGAGGCTGCGCTCGCCCCAGGACCAGAGGTCGGTGTCGGAGGTCCAGGCCTTGAGGCCGGTCTCGGCCTCGATGCGGGCGCAGAGGTCGGCCGGCGCGACGCCCGGCCGGGGCTCCACCAGGACGTAGCTCAGCGTGCGTCGGACGCCCGCGGTGTAGGCCTTGGCCCGGTCGTAGGTCGTGTAGACGAAGGGCCCGCCGGTGAAGGCGCGCTTGACGCGACAGACGCCCACGATGCGGGCCTCGGTGTCGTTGAGCTCGAAGGTGTCGCCGACGCCGAGGGGGCGTTGGCGCACGGTGCCGTCGGCCAGCGTCTCGGGTCGGCCGAGGAGGTTGGCGCCCCATTCGTCGATGAGAACGGTGTTGGGCAGGCGGAGGTCCTCGATCCGGCCGACCGTGAGCACGGCGGGCGCGCCGGCGAAGGTGTCGCTGTCGATCCCGACGAGCGAGATGAGCTTGAAGTTGCCGTTGGGCAGGCGCGCCTGGAGGATCGAGGTGTGGAGCGGCGCGGCCCAGGCGACGCCGTCGACCGAGCGGACGCGGGTGACGTCGGTGTCGCGCATCGGCTGGGCGTCGTTGACCTGCTCGACCAGGGGGTCGCTGACCCAGACGGCCGAGCGGATGTTGACCATGGGCGTGTAGGTCCAGCTCATGATGCCGAAGAAGACCGAGCTCTGCTGCGCCATGAGCAGCGCGGAGAAGCTCAGGCCGACGAGGAGCATCGCCAGCTTGGCGCGGTCCCCGAAGAGCATGTTGAGGGCGAGGCGGTACATCGTTCAGGCGGCGCGCAGGCCGGCGGCGGCGTGGGCGACGAGGCGGCGCAGGGTGGATTCCGCCGACGGGCGGCGACGGGCGGCGCCCTCGGTCATCAGGAGATGGGTGGCGGCGCCGTTGGCCAGGACCAGTCCGACGCGGAGATCCTCGGGGGAGGCGCCGGGCAGGGCGCGGGCGAGCAGGCCGAGCGTGCGCTCGCGGACGGGCGCCCCCTCGCGGGCGAGGGCGGCGAGCAGGGCGTCGTCGCGCCGGGCGACCTGGGCCATGACGAGGCGGAGGAACAGCAGGTTGGTCGGGTCGCCGGAGCGGGCGAACGCCACGAGGGGGCGCAGGTGGCACTCGAGGATGCGCTCGACCGTGGGACGCGCCCGGCCCGCCCCCAGCGCGTCGAGGGCGCGCGTGCGCGAGGCGTCGAGCGTGCGGAGATGGCGCAGGCAGACCTCGCGGAAGAGCGCCTGCTTGGAGCCGAAGTGGTAATTGACCGCGGCGAGGTTGACCTTGGCGGCCTTGGCGAGCTGGCGGACGCCCAGCCCCTCGAGGCCGTGCAGGGCGAAGAGGGCGCCCGCGTGGGCGAGGATGCGCTCACGCGTGTCGGTGGCCGGGACGACCCTCAGGTTCATGCCCCAGCAGGAAGCGCCCCGGGCGCCGAGTCAAACGGCTGTTCGAAAAATCAGGCCGCGGGGGCGGCGGGCACGATCAGCTGCCAGCCCTCCTTGAAGAAGGCGGGGCCCCAGGCGGCGTTGGCCGACCAGGCGGCGACCAGCAGGAGGGCGGCCAGGAACCAGCAGGTGGCGACCTTGCGAGGCTGGTCGGACTTGGCCGAGGCGTGGAGGAGACCGACGGCGCCGAGGGCGAAGATCAGGTGGAACCAGGAGACCGGACGGGTGGTGAGCCAGAGGGCGGCCAGGCCGACGACCACGTTGATGTCGACCAGGACGGCCACGATCCGCTGGTAGGTCACCCTGGGGCCCTTCGTCACCGCGAGCAGGGCGCCGATGAGAACCAGCAGGAGCAGGGTGGAACCGTAGTGCTTGTGGATCTTGGCGAGGATGTCCATGGGCGGGACGGTGGGGGAAGGCCGGGCGCCCGCAAGCGCCATCGGGCGATCAGGATGCGCGGTCCTCGGGATGGGTGAGACGGAAGAGGACCCACCCCGCGACGGCGCCGCCGAGCTGGGCGAGCCCGACCACGAGGGCCCAGGGCAGGAAGGCACCGAAGCGGACGGCCTCCGCCGGGAGGGCCGAGGCGACCGAGTCCGCCCTCAGCGAGGAGACGAGGTCGTGGAAGCCCCAGGCGAGCAGGACGGCCGGGTTCATGAAGGCCGTCCAGGTGCGAAACGTCTCGAGCAGGGCGAAGAGGGCGAAGCCGGCGACGAGGGGCGCCGTGACGCTTCCCGCGGTCCGGCGGGAGGCCAGGACGGAAAGGACGGCCAGGGAGAGGGCGGCCGTGCCCACGGCCTCCGCCGCCAGCGTGGCGAACCAAGCCGGGGGAATCGCGCCCGCGGCGTCCGGCGCGAGATGGGAGGCGTCATGTCCTGCCATGAGGCCGGTGAAGGTCGCGGCGAGCAGGGCGGCGGCGAGCTGGGTCGCCACGAAGGCGAGCGCCCACTTCCAGCGAAGCCTGCCGCGCGCGGCGAGCGCGAGCGTCAACGCCGGGTTGAAGGCGCCGGTGGGGGCGGAGGCGAGGCAGGCCAGCGCGACGGCGAAGGCTAGCGCCGCGGCGAGGTGGTTGCCCATGAGCGAGGCCAGGACAAGGAGGAAGACACCCAGCGCTTCGGAGAGGATTCTACCCATGGAAAAGACCCCGGATGGGGGCGATTGAGCGTCGGCGGCGGAGCGATTGGGCTCAAGCCCGTTCCCATGAACCCCACCATGCATACCCCCAAGACCCCCCTCGTGGCCGCGGCCCTGCTCGCGGTCCTCACCCTGATCCCGTCCGCCCGCGCGGCCGACGCCCCCGAGCTGAGCGCGGAGGAGCGCCAGCGCCTGACCGCCGCCCGCCGGGTCGCGTCGGACAAGCCCGAGGTGCTCGCCGCCGAGGAGCAGGCCAAGGCCGACCGCGCCCAGGTCCGCAAACTGTACCTCGACTACAAGGCCCTGCGCGAGAAGTCGGCGGCCTCCGAGGAGGCGCACCGGCGCCTGCTGGCCGAGGCGATGGCCAAGGCCGACCCCGCGGCGGCGGCCCTGGTCGAGAAGGAGCGCGCGGCCTTCCGGGCCCGGATGGAGAAGTCGCGCAAGGACGGGAAGGACAAGGGCGAGGAGGACGGCGAGTCCTGATCGCCGAGACTTCCGTCCGAGCCCGGGGTTGTCCTGTCATGGGACAACCCCTTCTCGTGCCGGCCCTCCTGATGTCCGGCGCCGCGCTCCACGCCCACCTCGTCGCCTCCGCGCCCGAGGCCTCCCCGGGGGGCGTGGCGCAGGGATTGCCGGCGACGGCCGCGGCGTTCGCGCGGTTCGGCACCGCCAAGGCCTCGGTCTCGGGCGAATGGATGGTCGTCGAGTCGACCGGGCTCCCCGAGCACCCGATGATGGCGGGCATCACCTCGTGGCAGCAGCAGATTCCCCTGCCCCAGCCGTACAAGGGGGCCAACGCGTGGAAGATCCCGCTTCATCCGACCAAGGCCGCGGCGCCGACCCCGCTGCGGGATCGCTTCCTGCGGGGCGCCGTGGCGCTGGCGGCGAACGGGATCCCCATCTTCAACCCCCAGAACAACCGCGGGGAGATCTCCCAGGACATCGGCGAGCTCGACCGATGGGGCGGCCATTGCGGGCGCGCGGACGACTACCACTACCACATCATCCCCCTCCATCTCGCGGAGCGCACCGGCGACGCGCTGCCGGTGGCCTTCGCGCTCGACGGCTACCCCGTCTACGGCCTGAGGGAGCCCGATGGGAAGCCGATGCGGCCGCTGGACGCCTGCGGCGGCCATGACGACCCGGTCCATGGCTACCACTACCACGGCACCGGCAAGACGCCCTATGTCTTCGCCGCCTTCCGGGGAAAGGTGACGGAGGCCGGCGGGCAGGTGGACCCTCAGCCGAGGGCCGAGCCGATCCGGCCGGCGGGCGAGCCGCTGCGGGGCGCGACCTTGCTGGCGTGCGAGAAGGTGCGGCTTCCCGAAGGCGAGGGTTGGCGGCTCGACTACAGCCACGGCGGACGGAAGCTCAGCCTGCGCTGGGTGGCGCGCGACGCGGAGGTGCTCGTCTGGTTCGCCGACGCCAAGGAGCCGACGGTCTTCAGGCGCGGCGGCGGCAAGGGCCGCGGGGACCGCGCGCGTCCGCCGCGCTGAGCGCCCTCAGCCGCGGAGGGCGAGGTCGAGGGCGCGCTCGAGAATCTCCGGGTCCTCCGCGCCGACGGACAGGCGGACCAGGTCGGGATCGAGGCCGGCCGACCGGAGCTCCGCCCTGCCCCGCTCGCTCGTCACCTGCTCGAAGTGCGAGAGCCAGAGGAAAGGCGCGAGCAACGTGAAGCCCAGGCCGAAGCTCGGGCCCTTGGGCAGCTCGACGCGGTCGTAGAAACGCGCGAGGTCGCCCTTGAGCGAGAAGGTGATGAGGGAGCCGGGCCGGGCGGGGCCGCGCGCCGCGCGCGCGTAGGCCGCGGCGGTGGGGCCGCGGTCGGCCGCGAGGACGCGGCTCACGGCCGGATGCCGCTCGAGGAAGGCCGCGAGGCGGCGCGCGCCGCGGTTCTGCGCGTCGACGACGGCGGCCATGCCGGGGAGCTGGGCGGCGAGCGCCGCCAGGTCGCCGTGGCCGAGCGGCTCGACGGCGGGGAACGCGGCGGCGCGGAGCGCGGCGGCGTCGGGCGAGGCCGGATGGACGGCGACCAGGCCCGCCATGAGGTCGCCGCGGTGGCCGGAATACTTGGTCAGGCTCGTGACGAGGATGTCCGCCCAGGGCAGCAGGTCGACGTTGGCGACGCCGGCCGAGGAGGGGTCGAGAACGGTCAGCGCGCCCTCGGCCCGCGCGAGCTCGCGCAGGAGGTCGAGGTCGGGCGAGGCGAGGAGCGGGTTGTTGGGCAGCTCGGCGACCACGCCGGCGACGCGCCCGCGGTGGGCGTCGAAGAAACGACGGAGCGCGCCGAGGTCGGCGACGTCGGGCAGGACCTCGAGCGTCTCGCCGGGGGCGAGCGTCTTGCGCAGGTACTCGGCGGTGTCGACGTAGAGCCAGCCGAGCTGGAGCCAGACGCCGCGGCGGCGGGGCGACTGGACGGCGCGGACCGCGTCGACGGCGGCCGCGACGGCGCCCATGCCCGAGCCGGCGAGGCGGATGTCGGACGCGGCGCACGGCGCGAGCAGGGGCGCGAGCCAGGCGAGGATGTCCGCGGGAGACTCGGCGGAGCCGGGGGCGAGCGCGCCGCGCCCGAGCCAGGCGTCGGC
>CAIPVK010000036.1 GCA_903868455.1 uncultured Opitutia bacterium | reverse complement strand
GCGGGGTATACGGCGTGGTTGGTGAAGGGGATGGGGGCGGGGTAGAATTCAGATGAAAGAATTCAAAGTAAAGGAGGTAGCGGGACCGAAGGGCTAAGAGGACGAAAGGGACCAAGGGGGCGAAAGAGGCCGAGGGATGAAGAGATGAAGGGATGAAGAGATGAAGGAATGTGGCGGGGGTGAGGGAGTGGGTAGCGAGTGGGAGTGAGATTTCTAGTCCCCTAGCCCCCGATTCCCCTAGTTCCTTGCTCTAAGCCCCTTCTAGCCCCTTCCCAGCCTTGTCCTCCTTCATCTGAATTCTAAATCCATCCCATGCCCCTCTTCCTCGCCTCCCTCCTCCTGCTCGTCGGCGCCCTGCTGCCGGCCCAGGGCCTCGTCGACGGCCATCCGGCCGATATCCGCAATCTCGCCATCGGCGACAAGGCCCCGGACTTCGACCTGCCCGGCATCTCGGGACGGAACCACAAGCTGGCCGAGTATGCCGGCGGCGAGGTCTTGGTCGTCCTCTTCACCTCCAACCATTGTCCGACGTCGCATAGCATCGAGCGCCGCCTCCAGCGCTTCTGGCAGGCCTACAAGCCCAAGGGCGTGCGGCTCGTCGCGATCAACCCGAACCACCCCGACGGCCTGAGCAGGGACGAGCTCGGCTTCGGCGATTTCGGCGACTCGTTCGAGGAGATGAGGCCGTACGCGGAGAAGAACGGCTGGACCTTCGATTACCTTTACGACGGCGAGACGCAGTCGACCGCCCGCGCCTACGGCTGCCTGGCCACGCCCCATGTGTTCGTCTTCGACCGCGAGCTGCGCCTGCGCTACAAGGGGCGGTGGGATGACTCGGGGCAGCTGGACGACGCCACGGTGAAGACTCAGGACGCGGTCAACGCGGTCGACGCCCTCCTCGCCGGCAAGCCCGTGCCCGTCCCGGTGACCCGCCCGATGGGCTGCTCGACCAAGTGGCGCGAGAAGAAGGCGCAGACCGCCCAGGTCCACGCCGCCTGGGCCGCGGCCCCGGTGGTCGTTGAGCGGATCGACGCCGCGGGCCTGGCGAAGCTGCGCGCCGCCAAGACCGACCGCGTCCGCGTGTACAACGTCTGGGCGACCTGGTGCGCGCCTTGCGTCCAGGAGTTCCCCGACCTCGTGGCCATCTCGCGTCAGTTCGACATGCGCAACGTGGACCTCATCACGCTCTCGATGGACAAGCCCGCCGACGAGGCGAAGGTTTCGGCATTCCTCGCCAAGCAGCAGGCGGGGGTCAGCCGCCGCGGCTTGAGCGCGGCCAAGAACGAGGGCAGGGCGACCAACCATTTCATCTTCACCGGCACCGCGGACGAGCTGGCGGCGGCGCTCGACCCCGAGATGCCCGGGCCCATCCCGCATACCTTGGTCGTGGCGCCGGACGGCCGGATTCTCCTGCGGCACACGGGGGTCGTCGACCGGCTCAAGGTGGTCGGGGTGATCTTGGATGAGATCAACCGGTTCTATGGGCCGAGGCCGGCGGCTCGCTGAGGGAATCGGCGGCGAGTTCAGATGAAAGAATTCAAAGTAAAGAAGGGGGGCAGGGGGATTAAAGGGATGAAGGGATGAAGAGATGAAGGGATGTGGGCGGAAAGCGATGAGTGGGTAGGGGCATGGCTACGCCCATGCCCTAGTCTCGGGGAGGTCACGGACGTAGCCGCGACCCTACCCAATCAGCGGTTCTTGCGGTGCTAGCGGGTTAGCGGAGGGGCCTTCGGCCCCGATTGATCCTCCTCCGCCTCGTTCGAATCCTCGTAATCGTCCTTCCCAGCTCTTTCCAGCTTCTGCCCTCTTTACTTTGAATTCATTCATCTGAATTCTTCCCCCACCCCATGCTGAGCCGTTTCACCGATGCCTTCCCGATCTGGGTGACCGTGGCCGCCGTCCTCGGCTGGTTCTGGCCCGCTGGGATGACCTCGCTCGGCGACCCCTCCGTGGTGCGCGGCCTCCTGATGGTCGTCATGCTGGGAATGGGGCTCACGCTCACGGTCGAGGATTTCCGGCGCGTCCTCTCGCGCCCGCGCGACATCGGCGTGGCCGCCCTCGCCCAATACAGCATCATGCCGGGTCTGGCCTGGGGCATCGC
>CAIPVK010000035.1 GCA_903868455.1 uncultured Opitutia bacterium | reverse complement strand
GTCGCGGGCGAGCGCGCGCAGCTCCCGGCGCACCCCCTCGGCGTCCGCGCCGGCGCGGGCGGCGCCCGCGGCCTCCAGGCCCGCGCACACGGCGCGGAAGTTCGTCATGGCCGGGCCGTAGACGAGCGGCACGCCGGCGGCGGCGGCCTCGACCGGCGTCTGGCCGCCGTCGTGCGGCGGCAGGCTCTTCCCGGAGAAGGCGAGGTCGGCCGCGCGCGTCAGCCGCCGCAGCTCGCCCGTCGTGTCCGCGAGGTGCACCACGGTGCCCGCGGGGGCGCGGGGGCCGGCGACGGAGCGCTGGTGGAAGGGCAGGCCGGAGGCGCGAACGCCGCGGACGACCTCGTCGCGCCGCTCGGCGTGCCGCGGGACGAGCAGGAGCCGCGCGTCGAGGCCGCCGGCGCGCAGCTCCGCCACGGCCGACAGCAGGAGCGCCTCCTCGCCGGGCCAGGTGGAGGAACCGAGCAGGAGCAGCGCGGCCGGGTTGTCGCCGAGGCCGAGCTCCTCGCGCAGCGCGGCCCGCTCCGCCGGCGGCAGCGCGCCCTCGGCGGCGACGTCGAACTTCAGGTTGCCCGTCACCTCGACCTCGCGCGCGCCCAGCTCGCGGAGGCGGCGCGCGTCGGCCTCGCTCCCCGCGCCGATCCAGGCCAGCGAGCCAAGCAGGCGGCCCGAGAGGAGGCGGAGGCGCCGATGGCGCGCGAACGAGCGGTCGGAGAGGCGGGCGTTGACGAGGGCGACGGGCACGCCGCGCGCGCGGGCCTGCCCCCGGATGTGCTCGGGCCAGAGCTCGCCCTCGGTCAGCACCGCGAGGTCCGGCGCGACGGCGCGCCAGGCCGCCGCGCTGCACGGCCAGAAGTCGAGGGGGAAGCTCCCGATCGCGAGGCAGGCGGCGGCGTGTCGCTCGCGGGCGACCTTGAGCCCGGTGCTCGTGGTCGTCGTCAGGACCACCTCGGCGCGCCCGTCGGCGGTCAACCCGGCCAGCAGCGGCCCCAGGGCCTCGACCTCGCCCACGGAGACCGCCTGGATCCAGATGCGGGCGACCCCGGGACGCTTGGCGGGCAGGCGGGGCCAGAAGCCCAGCCGCTGGCCGAGGCCCTCGGCATAGCCCCCGCGGCGGGCCATCCTCCAGACATAATAGGGGGAGGCCGCCAGCAGGAGGGGCAGGAAGAGCAGGCGATAGGCCCAGAGGAGCGGCATCCCGGCCCAAGGTGGGGCAGGAGGGGGGGTGTGTCAGTCCGGAAAAACGCCGCCCGGCCCCCGGTTTTTCCCTTGCCAAGGGGCGGTCGGGTCCGCTTTTTCGAACCTTCAACTCCCGCTGGGTCGGCCGGATCCGGACGGGGCACAACCCAAGACACACAAGCACTGAAATCCGATGTCTCACCCGTCCGGCCGGGAGCGAGATAAGGAGCCCAAAACCACCATGAACCTGACCGTCAAAGACCTCCTCGACGCTGGCGTCCACTTCGGCCACCAGACGCGTCGCTGGAACCCCAAGTCCCGTCCCTACGTGTTCGACCACCGGAACGGCGTCTCCATCATCGACCTCGAGAAGACCCACGCCTGCCTGGCGAAGGCCGTCGAGGCCGTCGAGACGATCGTCGCCTCCGGCAAGGACGTCCTCTTCGTCTCCACCAAGCCCCAGGCCCAGGAGATCGTGCGCGAGGCCGCCAAGTCGACCGCCATGCCCTTCGCCGTCACCCGCTGGCTCGGCGGCACCCTGACCAACTGGGCGACCGTCAAGGTCTCGCTCGACAAGTACCGCGGCTACCTCGTCAAGGAGCGCGACGGCTCCCTCGCCAAGATGCACAAGAAGGAGGCCGCCGTCATCAAGCGCGAGATGCAGCGCATGTCCCGCAACTTCGAGGGCCTGCTCGACTTCCGCAACCTTCCCGGCGCCCTCATCGTGATCGACACCCATCACGAGGCCATCGCCGTGGCCGAGGCCAACCGCCTGCGCATCCCCGTCATCGGGCTCTGCGACACGAACTCCGACCCCAGCCGCTGCACCCATCCCATCCCGGGCAACGACGACGCCACCAAGGCCATCCGCCTGGTCGTCGAGACGCTGACCCAGGCCGTGCAGGCCGGTCTCGCCCGCCGCTCCAAGTCCCAGCCCGTCCAGCAGCGCGTCTCCGTCTCCTCCGTCTCGGTCGGCAACTCCGACCAGCCCGAGGTGACGATCTCGGCCGACCTCCAGCAGGCCGTCGACGCCGCCCCCGAGGCCGAGGGCGAGGCCCCCGTCGCCGGCGCCAAGCCCCGCCGCGCCGCCCCCCGCAAGACCTCCAAGTGAGCGCCTGACGATGTCCGCCATCACCGCCCAGACCGTCAACGAGCTCCGCTCCCGCACCGGCGCGGGGCTCATGGATTGCAAGAAGGCCCTGACCGAGGCCGCCGGCGACATGGAGAAGGCCGTGGAGATCCTCCGCATCAAGGGGATCGCCACCCGCGACAAGAAGTCGGGCCGCTCCGCCAACGAGGGCGTCCTCACGCTCCGGGTCGCCGCCGACGGCCTCTCCGCCACCGTCCTCGAGCTCAACTGCGAGACCGACTTCGTGGCCAAGAACGAGGCCTTCGTCGCCCTCGCCAACGACCTGCTCGCCCAGGTCGAGAAGCACGGCCACGAGAACCTCACCGAGCAGGTCTTCCACAAGACCGGCCAGAAGGTGAACGACCATGTCACCGAGCAGGTCACCAAGCTCGGCGAGAACCTCAAGGTCTCCCGCAGCCTGACCGTCAAGGCCGGCCCCGGCGGCAAGCTCGCCTCCTACGTCCACAACGGCTCCAAGATCGCCGTCCTCCTCGAGGTCGTCGCCGAGGGCGGCGCCGCCTCGAACGCCGGCCTGGCCGACCTCGCCCGCCAGCTGGCGATGCAGGTCGTCGCCAACGGCGCCGAGTACGTCCGCCGCGAGGAGGTCCCCGCCGAGCGCCTCGAGAAGGAGCGCGTCATCGCCGAGGAGTTCACGAAGTCCGAGGCCGACAAGGCCATCGCCGAGGCCCAGCGCATCGTCGAGGACTACAAGGGCCAGCTCGCCGAGCAGAAGGCCGGCGCCAACGACCCCGCCACGATCGCGGAGCTCGAGAAGCGCATCGCCAACTCGGAGAAGGCCGCCAAGGCCGCCGAGGCCCGCAAGGTCGGCCAGCTCGCCAACCTCGAGAAGATCAAGACCGGCCGCGTGGAGAAGTTCCTCGCCGAGCGTTGCCTCGTGGACCAGCCCTTCTTCCGCGACCCCGACAAGAAGGTCTCCCAGCTCCTCGACGAGGCCAAGGCCTCGCTCGGCGGCTCGGTCAAGGTCGCCTCGTTCCACCGCTTCGCGGTCGGCGAGACGGCCTGAGGTTGTCTCCGAGCGCCTGACAGGCCCGCCGCAAGGCGGGCTTTTTGTTTGG
>CAIPVK010000034.1 GCA_903868455.1 uncultured Opitutia bacterium | reverse complement strand
TCCCTGCCCCCGGGGTGTCGCATCGCCGTGCTCGACCTCGCGGTGCCCGCCCTTCGCTCGCTCTCCTCGCCGCAGCGACGTCAGGTGCTGGAGGCGTTGGACGCCTGCGCGGCGGCGGGGGCTGACGGGGTCCTGGCGCTCCTGCTGCAGGGCGTCGGCCGTCGCTACCTCGCCGAGGGTCCTGCGCCTGCCGGCAAGGCCGATGAGCGGGCCGCCCGCCTCCTGCTCGCCGCCGTCATCGGCGCCTCCTCACAGCCACCCGCCGAGCGCGAGGCCACGCACGCGCGCGCCCTCGCCCTCCTCGGCCTCGCGCCCGAGGCCCCGGGGCGCGCCTACGCCCTGTCCGACCTCCGCGACGCCCTCGCGGCGATGCGCTCCCTGCCGGTCCCGGCGCGCCGGGCCTTCGTCCGCGCCTGCGGCGTGGCCATGCTCTCGGACGGGCGCGCGGAGCCCGCCGAGGTCGAGCTCGTCCGGGCCGTCGCCGACAACCTCGAGATCAGCTTCGCCAAGTGAAAGGGGTCAGGCCGTCATTCCCGGTGCGAGTGGGAATGACGGCCTGACCCCTTATACAGGCTTAGCCGACGCGCAGGCTCTCGCCCGTCATCTCGGCCGGCTTGGGCAGGCCCATCAGGTCGAGCACGGTAGGGGCGATGTCGGCCAGACGGCCCGTCGGGCGCAGCTTGGCGGACTTGAGGCCCGCGCCGTAGAGGACGACCTCCACGGGGTTGAGGGTGTGGCGGGTGTGGGCCGAGTTCTCCTCGGGCTCCCACATCTGGTCGGCGTTGCCATGGTCGGCCGTGACGACCGCCGTGCCGCCGACCCGGTCGATGGCGGCGAGCAGCTCGCCCAGGCCGCGATCCACCGCCTCGCAGGCCTTGCAGACCGCGGGCAGGGAGCCGGTGTGGCCCACCATGTCGGGGTTGGCGTAGTTCACGACCACGAGGGCGTGCTTGCCCGAGGCGATGGCGGCCTTGGCCAGCTCGGTGACGTGGGCGGCCGACATCTCCGGCTTGAGGTCGTAGGTCGCGACCTCCTTGGGGCTCTGCGCCATCCCGCGCTCCTCCCCGGGGAACGGCTCCTCGCGGTAGTCGTTGAAGAAGAAGGTCACATGGGGGAATTTCTCCGTCTCGGCCGTGCGATACTGCGAGAGGCCCTGCTTGGCCACCCACTCGCCGAGGATGTTCGCCATCTTCGGAGGCTTGTCGAAGACCACGTTGGGGCAGAGCCCCTTCTCGTAGTTCGTCAGGGTCGCGTAGAAGAGGTCGAGCTTCCGGGCGCGGGGGAAACCCTTGAACTCCGGATCGAGGAACGCGCGCGTGAGCTCGCGCGGGCGGTCGCCGCGGAAGTTGAAGAAGAGCACGGAATCCCCGTCTTTGATCGAGCCGGCGCCCTTGACGCGGGTGGCGGGCACGAACTCGTCGCCCACCATGGTCGGGGCGGAGGGCTTGTCGTAATAGGCCTGCACGGCCTCGGCGGCCGTCGCGGTCTCGGGGGCCGCGCCGCCGGTCAGCATGTCGTAGGCGGTCTGGACGCGCTCCCAGCGGTTGTCGCGGTCCATCGCCCAGAAGCGGCCGGCCACGCTGGCCACCTTGCCGAGGCCGATCTTGGCGAGCTCGGCCTCGAGCTGGCGGAGGTAGCCCAGCCCGCTCGTCGGGGGGCTGTCGCGGCCGTCCATGAAGGCGTGGACGGAAACCTTCGAGAGGCCCTCCTCCTTGAGGAGGCGGACAAGGGCGTAGAGGTGGGGCAGGGTGGAGTGGACGCCGGCCTCGGAGCACAGGCCCATCAGGTGGACGGTTCCGCCCGTCCGCCTGACGTTCTCGACCAGGCCGCGGAAGGCCGGGTTGCGGCGCATGGCGGCGGGGTCGGTCAGGCCCTTGTCGATGCGGACGATCTCCTGGTCGACGATGCGGCCCGCGCCGATGTTCTGGTGGCCGACCTCGGAGTTGCCCATGATCCCGACGGGCAGGCCGACGTCCAGGCCGTGGGCGAGGATCTCCGTCCGGGGCCATTCCTTCGTCAGGCGGCGCGACACCGGGATGTCGGCGACCTTCAGGGCGTTGAAGGCGTCATGGGCGCGGTTGGGGTTCTCACCCCAGCCATCGCGGATCACGAGGAGGACGGGCTTGGCCATGATGCTACGGCTAAGGGAAAACGGGGGAACTAGGGAAGCGAAGAAAGGGGTCAGGTCCGCATACGGATAAAAGGGCCGTATGCGGGCCTGACCCCTTCCACGTTCAGCGGTGGGGGACGCGGCGCAGCTTGGTCAGGTCGTGGCCCGTCTCGGCGAGGATCTCGACGAGCTCCTGGTAGCGGGCCTCCGGCAAGGTCTTGGTCCGGGCCATGATCCACGCATAGTCCCGGTCCGGGACGCCGATGACCGTGGTCTGGTACGCGTCGTCGAGGTGGACGATCAGGTAGGCGGCCTTGAAGGGCCAGACGAACTGCATCCGCCATTCGGCCTTGGTCTCGTCGTTATGGACGAATCCTCGAGGGCGGTAGGTCTTGAGCGGACCATCGAGGCCACCGTCGTTGAAGACATAGGTGGTCGCGATGGTGCCGTCCTTATCCAAGGCGTAGCTCTCCACGGCGTTGTGGGCCTCGTCCTCGATGAACGCGGGGATGTGGGCGATGACATACCAGTCACCCATGAAGCGAGGAAGGTCGACGGGGCGATCGATTGCCCTAAGGGGCGGTTGCGAGGGGCCGCTGGCGCAGCCGGTCAACAACGCGGCCAAGCTTAGGGCGGCGGCTCGGAGAGGGGATGAAAAACCCATAGTCCATACGATAAGGCCATTTTGGCCCTCGGCAAACTGCCCTATGAAAGGGGTCGGGCCGTCATTCCCGCTTTCACCGGGAATGACGGCCTGACCCCTTCCACGTTCCTTGCCTTTGGCGGAAGGTCGGGCAATAGGGAGGGTGTCCATGGCTGATCCCGCCTACTGCGTCTCGCGCTACCGCGCCGTCCGCCGCCCCACCCGCGAGGTGCGGGTGGGCGGGGTGGGCGTCGGCGGGTCGAACCCCATCCGCCTCCAGTCGATGACGACCTCCGACACGGAGGACGTGGCGGCGACCCTCGACCAGTGCGTGAGGCTCGCCGAGGCCGGCTGCGAGATCATCCGCATCACCGCGCCCAACAAGGCCGCCGCCGCCGCGCTCCGCGAGATCCACCGTCGCTTCCGCGCGGCCGGATTCGCCCAGCCCCTCGTCGCCGACATCCATTTCCTGCCCGTCGCCGCGATGGAGGCCGTGGAGCACGTCGAGAAGGTCCGGGTGAACCCCGGCAACTACGCCGACAAGAAGAAGTTCGCCGTCCGGGAATACACCGACGCCCAGTATCGCGAGGAGCTCGAGCGCCTCCACGAGGCTTTCACCCCGCTCGTCCTCCGCGCCAAGGCCCTCGGCCGGGTCCTCCGCATCGGCACCAACCACGGATCCCTGTCGGACCGCATCCTCAACCGCTTCGGCGACACGCCGATGGGCATGGTGGAGTCCGCCCTCGAGTTCGTGCGCATCTGCCAGGACCACGGCTTCCGCGACCTTGTCCTCTCGATGAAGGCCTCGAACCCCAAGGTGATGGTCGAGGCCTACCGGCTCGCCGCCCGCCGGATGGCCGACGAGGGGATGGACTATCCCTTGCACCTTGGGGTGACCGAGGCCGGCGAGGGCGAGGACGCGCGCATCAAGTCCGCCATCGGCATCGGGTCCTTGCTGGCCGACGGCCTCGGCGACACCATACGCGTCTCGCTCACCGAGGACCCCTGGCACGAGATCCCCGTCTGCCGCGAGCTCGCCCGCCGCGCCGAGACCCTCTGGGCCTCTTCCGATTCCGCGCGCGCCGCGGGCGACGCCCGCGACGCCGTCGACCCCTACGCCTTCCGTCGCCGCCACGCGGCGCCCGCCCAGCTCGCGCCCGGATGCGCGATCGGGCCCGGCCAGCCGCCGCGCGTGCTCGTTCGCGCCACGGCGGACCTGAGCCGGCCGGCCGACATCGCCCGCGAGGTGCTCGACGCCCATGCGGGCCAGCGCGAGGCCCGCGTGGAAGGCCTCGTCCTCGACTACCGCGGCCCGGCCGACGTCCCCGGCGTCCTCGCCATGCGCGACGCGCTTCGCGGCGTCGTCCAGACGCTCGTGCTCGACGGAGCCGGCGCCCTCGCGCCCTTGGATCCCCTCCTCGCCGGCGAGGGCCTGCCCGTCCTCCCCGTCATCTCGGCCGAAGGTCTCACCTTGGAGCAGGCCCGTGCCTGGGCCGCTTCGGGCAAGTCCTGGGTCCTCGACGCCGTCCCGGCCGATATTCCCCGCCTGGCTCCGGCCCTGTCATCCGGCGCCGCCGGCACCTGCGTCGTGACCGCCACGCGCGCCGTACCGGGCCTCCACGCCCTCGGCGCCTATCGCCTCCTCGCCGAGGCCCTGCGCCTGGCCGGCGTGCCCGCCCCTATCTGGATCCGTTGCGCGCCCTCGCACCGCATCGTCCCCGAGCCCGGCTTCGGCGGCGAGCTGCTCGAGGCGTCGGTGCAGGCCGGAGGGCTGCTGGTGGACGGCATCGGCGACCTGCTCTCGTGCGACGTCCCCGCGGCCATGTCCAAGCGCCTGACGCTCGCCTACGACATCCTCCAGGGCGCCCGCGCGCGCCAGACCAAGACGGAGTATGTCGCCTGCCCGAGCTGCGGGCGCACGCTCTTCGACATCCAGTCGACGACCCTTCGGATCAAGGCGCGCACCGGCCACCTCAAGGGCGTGACCATCGCGGTGATGGGCTGCATCGTCAACGGCCCGGGCGAGATGGCCGACGCGGACTTCGGCTACGTCGGGGGCGCACCGGGCAAGATCAACCTCTACGTCGGCAAGGAGCCGGTGCGGTTCAACATCCCGCAGGAGGAGGCTGTCGAGCGCCTCGTCGACCTGATCAAGGAGCACGGGAAGTGGGTGGATGACCAGCGGGGGTAGCGGGGGCTGTTGCGCCAGGAGAATGGGGGAATGGGGGACTAGCAGAATGGGGGAATGGGGGGCTAGGAGAATAGGTGACTAGGGTCCGCGAAATAGCCCAGGCACACGCTCCCCACTCCTCGCTCCTCACTCCCCGCTACTCGCCCCCCTTATTTGAACTCCACCGGGCGGACGACGTGGCGCTGGATGAGCTCGTTGCGCAGGCGCGCGTCGCCGTCGCCGGAGCAGCGGCGGACGTCGTTGAGCAGCACGTAGGCCATCAGGCCCATGAGCAGGGCCACGAAGGTGTACTGGGTCCAGACCACCAGGCGCGTCGGGAGGCTGCGCCCCATCAGGCGCTCCACGGTGGCCTGCAGCATGTGGCCGCCGTCGAGCACGGGGATGGGGAGGAGGTTGAGGATGGCGAGGTTGATGTTGATCACCACCGAGAACCAGAGCACCAGGCGGAAGTCGTCCGAGAGGTTCACGTACATCTTCGCGATGCCGATCGCGCCCATCAGCTGGTTGAGCTGGATGTTGGAGTCGCGGTCGACGAGGCGGTCGAGGGTCGCCAGGGTCGAGCGCAGGGCCTGCCCGGCCTGCTCCAGCGGGTTGCGGTGCACGAGCAGGGTGGCGGTGCGGATGTCCGCCCCGATCGAGGGAATGGGAGCCGGCTGGATGACCCGCACCGAGGCCGCGCGGAGGGTGACGTTGCCCTCCTCGGCGCCGCGGCGCCAGAAGACCTGGAAGTCGCGCCCGTCGGGCGCCGCCGCGGCCACGAGGTCGTCGACCGAGCGGAGGGCGACGATCTCCCGTCCGTTGGCCTTGTCCAGCACCGCTCCCAGGCGCAGGGCCTCGGTGACCTCGGCCGGCCCGGTCGCGCTGTGCACGACGAGACGGACACGGCCTTCCTGGCCCTCGACGGGCACGGGGATGAGGACGACGCGGTGCTCGCCGGCGTCGCCGTGGGTCAGGGCGACCACGGGGTTCGTGCGGAGCACGGGCACCGGCTCGACCGCCAGGGACTGCTCGGCGCCGTCGCGGACGACGACCAATCGGCGCGGGCCGGGCGCCTCGCTGCGCAGCAGCTGGCGGAAGGATTCCGGCCCGTGCACGACGGCGCCGTCGACCGAGACGACCCGGTCGCCCTCGCGCAGGCCGGCCTTCGCGGCGGGGGAGTTCGCCATAGGGGCGCCGAGGATGACGGCGCTGCGCGGCTGCATGCCGAGGACGCGGATGCGGTCGGTCGTCTGCGAGTTGCTCGGCACGAGCTCGGGCTTGGCCGTGAGCTCGAGCTCGGCCTCGCCGCGGCGGACCCTCAGGCGGCAGAGGGGCGCGCCTGCCTCGTCGCGCAGCTTCCCGAGGAGCACGGCCTCGGTGACCTGCTGCCAGTTGGACACGGACGCGCCGTCGATGGAGAGGATCTTGTCGCCCGGCAGGAGGCCCGCGGCGGCGGCCGGGCCGGGCACGGTCCGGGCCGCGCCGAGGTCGGCGAGCGGGCCGCCCGCGCCGATGGCGGGCTCGACATGCCCGACCACGGTGTCCTGGGTGCCGTCCTGCACGGGCTGGCCGGCCTTCCAGAGGATGAGGGCGAGCCCGAGGGCGAAGAGCACGTTGAAGACGGCTCCGGCCACGGCGACCCACATCTTGTCGGCGTAGGAGATGGGCGGGAGCCGCTCGGCGCCCTCCTCGGTCGCGCCCTCGACCGCGGACATGTCGGCCATCTGGGGCAGGGCGACGTAGCCGCCGAGGGGCAGCAGCGAGACGCGGTAGTCGACGCCGTCCTTGCCCGTCCAGCCGAAGACGCGCGGGCCCATGCCGATGGAGAAGCGCTCGACTTTCAGGCCGCGCCAGCGGGCGGCGAGGAAGTGGCCGAGCTCATGGACGAAGATCGAGCCGCCGAAGAAGAGCACGGCGAGCAGGATGCCCCAGCTGTTGTCGAAGAGTTCCTGGAAGGAGAAGGGCATGGGAAGGAGGGAGGAGGCGGAAGATGAGGAGGAGCCGGAGGAGGCGGAGGAAGGGACTAAGGGGATTGAAGGGAGGAAGGGATTGAAGAGATGAAAGGATGAAGGGATGCAGGGCGAGGGAAAGGGGGTGTGGCTCAGCGAGCGAGCGAGCCGACAGCCTCCTTCGCCTTGCGCCGGGCCTCGGCGTCCGCCGCCAGGGCCGCGTCCAGCGTGTCGTCGCCCGCCGCGGAGGACGCGAGGACGCGCTCGACCACGCGGGCGATGTCGGTGAAGCGCAGGCGCCGTCCGAGGAAGGCGGCGACGGCGACCTCGTTGGCCGCGTTGAAGGCAGCGGGCAGGGCGCCGCCCGCGCGCGCGGCGTCGAGCGCGAGGCCGAGCAGGGGGTAGCGCGCGCTGTCCGGCGGCAGCAGCTCGAGCCCGAGGGTTTGGGTGAGGTCGAGCCGCGGGGCGGGGCAGGGCGGGCGGTCCGGGTGAAGCAGCGCGTCCTGGATGGGGTAGGCCATCGAGGGCGGGCTCATCTGGGCCTGCAGGGTGCCGTCGGTCAGCTCCACCAGCGCGTGAATGACGCTCTGCGGGTGGATGACCACGCCGAGGCGCTCGGGCGGCATTCCGAAGAGCCAGCGCGCCTCGATCAGCTCGAGGCCCTTGTTGGCCATCGTGGCGGAGTCCACCGTGATCTTCGGCCCCATCGACCAGTTGGGGTGGCGCAGCGCGTCCTCGGGAGCGACGTCCGCGAGCGAATCCAAGGGGCGCGTGCGGAAGGGGCCGCCCGAGGCCGTGAGGATGAGGCGGGCGATCTCGGCCGGCGCCTTGCCGCGGAGCAGTTGGTGCAGCGCGTTGTGCTCGCTGTCGACCGGCAGCAGGGCCGCGCCGCGCGCGCGCGCCTCGGCGGTGACGGCGGCGCCGGCCAGCACGAGGATCTCCTTGCTCGCCAGGGCGATGGCCTTGCCGGCGCGGATGGCGGCGAGCGTCGGGCGCAGCCCGCCCGTGCCGACGATGGCCGAGACGACGACGTCGACCTCCGGCAGGCAGGCGGCCTCGGTCATGCCAGCCTCGCCCTCGAGGATGCGGGTGCCCGGCGCGAACTCACCCGAGGCCCGGGCCTCGGCGGCGGCCTTGGGGTCGGCGAGCGCGACGACGCCGACCCTGTGGGCGCGGGCGGCGGCGATGAGCGAGCGCCAGTTGGCTCGGGCCCCGAGCGAGGCGATGCGCAGCCGATCGGGGTGGGCGGCGACCACCGCGAGCGTCGAGCCTCCGATCGAGCCGGAGGCGCCGAGCAAGGCGAGGGTACGTTGGGCCATGGGCGCTTCCGACCGAGGCAATCGGGGGAGAGTGGGGAGGCAAGAGGGAAGGGGGGCGAGGAGCGGGGGGCGGGGAGTGGGGAGCGAGGAGTGGGGAGGCGGACGAGGTGGAGGATACGGAGGAGGCGGAGGATGGGGGATTGCGAGGAGGACGAGGACGACGAGGATGATGATGACGAGGAGGCGGAGGATGAGGAGGGGGGCCTCCGGCCCTGCGAGCGTGTGAACCGGCCCAAGGGCGAATCCGCTAATCTCTTGTCTCCCTCTCCCATCCCGATTCCCTCCCATCTGTCTCCCCTTTCATCCCTCGCTCCCTTCATCTTTTCATCTCTTCAATCCCCTCCTCCGGCTCGTCCGCCTCCTCGTCATCCTTCGAATCCCTGTCTTTTCAAACTCCCCGCTGCTCGCTCCCCACTCCCCGCTCCTCGCACCCATGTCCACCCAACCATCCGACCTCGGGGGCCTCTCCCACCTCGGCAACACCCAGAACCGCCCCCAGGCGACGCTCGAGACCTTCCCCAACCGCAACGCCGGACGGAACTATGTCGTCGAGCTGACCACCGAGGAGTTCACCTGCCTGTGCCCCGCCACCGGGCAGCCCGACTTCGCCTGCATCACGATCCGCTACGTGCCGGGCCCCCGCATCGTCGAGTCGAAGTCCCTCAAGCTCTACTTCTGGTCCTACCGCGACAAGGGCGTCTTCCACGAGCACCTGACGAACAAGATCCTCGACGACCTCGTGGCCGCGCTCGACCCCGTCTGGTGCGAGGTCACCGGCGCCTTCGGCGTCCGCGGCGGCATCGGCATCACCGTCCGCGCCGAGCACGGACGGAAGCCGGCGTGAGCGGCTCCCGCTCGGACGGCGCGCCCCGCGGCGCGCTCCCGGGCCTCGGTCCGGTCCGCGCCTTCCTCGACCGCGCGCGGGACGCCCGCTCGCTGGCTCCCCGCACGATCGGCACCTATCGCCGGTCGCTCGAGGGACTCGCGCGCTGGCTGGCCGCCCAGGGTTGGTCGGGCGACTGGTCCGCGCTGACCTCGCGACAGGTGCGCGACTTCGTCATCGAGCGCCAGCGGACCCACGCGCGACCGTCCGTCCACAACCAGATCTCCGCCCTTCGCGCCTTCCTCGCCGACCTCCGCCGCCGCGGCGAGCTCGGCGCCTCGCCCGCCGCGGGCGTCGCGCTGCCGAAGCTGCCCCGCCGCCTTCCCAAGCTCTTCACCGAGACCCAGGCGGAGGGCTTCCTCGCCGAGCCCGAGGGCAGGGCGCGGGTCGCCGAGACGCCGCTCAGCCGCGCGTGCGACCGCGCCGCGCTCGAGCTCCTCTACGGCGGCGGCCTGCGCGTCTCCGAGCTCTGCGGCCTCAGGGTCGGCGACCTGGACCTCGGATCGGGTCTCGCCCGGGTGCTCGGCAAGGGCTCCAAGGAGCGCCTCGTCCCCGTCGGCGAGGTCGCGGTGGACGCCGTCCGCGCCTACCTCGCGCTCCGCGGCGAGGGCGGCCGCGAGGCGCCCCTGCTGCTCGCGCCCCGCGGCGGCCCGCTCCACCCGCGCGCCGTGCAGCGCCTGGTCAAGGATCGCCTGCGCGCCGCGGGCCTGCCGATGGACCTCTCCCCGCACAAGCTGCGCCACGCCTGCGCCACCCATCTCCTGGCCAACGGCGCCGACCTTCGCCTCGTGCAGGAGCAGCTCGGCCACGCCTCGCTCTCGACCACGCAGGTCTACACGCACCTCACGCTGGCGAAGCTGCGCGAGGTGCACCGCAAGGCCCACCCGCGCGCGTCCTGAGCCTCAGCGCGGCCCGCCGAGGTG
>CAIPVK010000033.1 GCA_903868455.1 uncultured Opitutia bacterium | reverse complement strand
TCGACCGTGCGGCTGCGGTGGCGGCCGCGGATGCGCGGGATGATGCAGAAGGAGCAGGGGTGGTTGCAGCCCTCCGCGATCTTGATGTAGGCGGCGTGGCGCGGCGTGAGCCGGAAGCGCGGCGTGTCGTAGTCCGGGATGAAGGTCGTGGTCTTGGCCAGGAACTCGAGCGGCCTCGCCTCGTCGGCCAGCACCTTCTCGATCACCGGCACGATGCGCGTGACCTCGTCGAGGCCGATGAAGGCGTCGACCTTGGGCAGCTCGACCCGGCCCTTGGCGCCCTCGACCACGGGCAGGGCGCCCTGGTAGCGCTGGGCCATGCAGCCGGCGACGATCAGCTTCTGCCCCTTGCGGCGGGCCTTGGCCTTGCCGTCGCTCATCTCGTAGATGGCCTCGAGCGCCTCGTGCTTGGAGGCGTCGATGAAGGAGCAGGTGTTGACGATGACGACGTCGGCCTCGCGGGCGTCGCCGGTCATGACCATCCCCGCCTTCGCGAGGTGGCCGACCATGATCTCCGAGTCGATCAGGTTCTTGGCGCAGCCGAGCGAGACGAGTCCGACCTTGATGGGCATGGCGGGAGGCAACGGTCCGCCCCGGGGAAGGCAATCCCCGAGGCGGCCGGCGTTCAGCGCGCGAGGATCTGGCGCAGGACGTAGGGCAGGATGCCCCCGTGGCGGTAGTACTCGGCCTCGATGGCGGTGTCGATGCGCGCGACCATGGGGGCGCGGTCGACCTTGCCGTCGGCCCGGCGGATGACGAGCGTCACGGCCTGGCGGGGCTTGACCGGGCTGGAGAGGCCCTCGAGGTCGAAGGTCTCCGTCCCGACGATGCCGAAGTCGGCCGCCTTCTTGCCGTCGGCGAACTCGAGGGGCAGCACGCCCATGCCGATGAGGTTGGAGCGGTGGATGCGCTCGAAGGACTGGGCGACGACGGCGCGGACGCCGAGCAGGGCGGTTCCCTTGGCGGCCCAGTCGCGCGAGGAGCCCATGCCGTAGTCGACGCCGCCGAAGACGATCAGCCCCGTTCCGCGGGCGCGGTAGGTCTCGCAGGCGTCGAAGATGGTCTCGACCCGGCCCTCGGGCATCAGCTTGGTGAAGCCCCCCTCCTTGCCCTCGGCCATGGCGTTCTTGACCTGGGTGTTGGCGAAGGTGCCGCGGGTCATGATGCGGTCGTTGCGGCGGCGCGAGCCGTAGGAGTTGAAGTCGCGCTTGGCCACGCCGGCGGCGAGGAGGAACTTGCCGGCGGGGGTGTCCTCCTTGAAGGAGCCGGCGGGCGAGATGTGGTCGGTGGTGACCGAGTCGCCGAGGATGGCCAGGGGGCGCAGGCCGGCCAGCGAGGGCGCGGGCGGCGGGGTCATGGAGAAGCCCTGGAAGAAGGGCGGCTCCTGGATGTAGGTCGAGTCCGACCGCCACGAGAAGCGGGCGCCCGAGCCGCCCTGGACGGACTTCCACTCGGCGGTGGCGTTGGCGAGGGACTCGGCGGCGTACTTGGACTTGAACATCTCGGGGCGCAGGCCCTTGGCCTCGGCCGCGGCGATCTCCTCGCGCGTGGGCCAGATGTCGCGCAGGAAGACGGGCTTGCCGTCGGAACCGGTGCCGAGCGCCTCGGTGTCGAGGTCGATGTCGGCGCGGCCCGCGAGGGCGAAGGCGACGACCAGCGGGGGGGACATGAGGAAGTTGGCCTTCACCGCGCCGTGGACGCGGGCCTCGAAGTTGCGGTTGCCGGAGAGGACCGAGGCGGTGACGAGGTCGCCGTCCTTGATCGCCTTCTCGATGTCGGCGTCGAGGGGGCCGGAGTTGCCGATGCAGGTCGTGCAGCCGTAGCCGACGAGGTTGAAGCCGAGCTTGTCGAGGTAGGGGGTGAGGCCGGTCTCGGCGAGGTAGTCGGTCACGACGCGCGAGCCGGGGGCCAGCGAGCACTTCACCGACGGGTTGACCGAGAGGCCGCGCTCGACCGCCTTCTTGGCCACGAGGCCGGCGGCCAGCATGACGGAGGGGTTGGAGGTGTTCGTGCAGGAGGTGATGGCGGCGATCACCACGGAGCCGTGGCGCAGGGTGCGGCCGGTGGCGCCGACGGGCGCGCTGTCGCCGCGGCTCGAGGCCGGCTTGCCGAAGCCCTGCTTCTCCTTGGGCGCGGTGAAGAGGGTGTCGAAGGTCTCCTTGATGCGGGGGAGGTCGATGCGGTCCTGGGGGCGCTTGGGGCCGGAGACGCAGGGGACGACCGAGCCCAGGTCGAGCTCGAGGACCTGGGTGTAGTCGATGTCGCCGGCCTTGGGCACGCCGAAGAGGCCCTGGGCCTTGAAGTAGTCGCGCACGAGGGCGACCTGGGCCTCGTCGCGGCCGGTGGCGCGGAGGTAGGCGAGCGACTTCTCGTCGACGGGGAAGAAGCCCATCGTCGCGCCGTACTCGGGCGCCATGTTGGCGATGGTCGCGCGGTCGGCGAGGGAGAGGGCCTCCGTGCCGGGGCCGAAGAACTCGACGAACTTGCCGACGACCTTGGCCTTGCGCAGGAGCTCGGTCAGGCGGAGGGTGAGGTCCGTGGCGGTCACGCCCTCGCGGAGGGCGCCGGTCAGGTTGACGCCGATGACCTCGGGGGTCTGGAAGGCGACGGGCTGGCCGAGCATGCCGGCCTCGGCCTCGATGCCGCCCACGCCCCAGCCGACGACGCCGATGCCGTTGATCATCGTGGTGTGGGAGTCGGTGCCGACGAGCGTGTCGGGGTAGAGGACGCCGTCCTTCTCGAAGACGAGCTTGGCGAGGTGCTCGAGGTTGACCTGGTGGACGATGCCGATGGCGGGCGGGACGACGCCGAAGGTCTCGAAGGCCTGCATGCCCCACTTGAGGAACTCGTAGCGCTCGCGGTTGCGCTCGAACTCGAGGGAGAGGTTGGCGCGGAAGGCGTCGGCCGTCCCGGCGCGGTCGACCTGCACCGAGTGGTCGACCACGAGGTCGACGGGGACCAGGGGCTCGATGACCGAGCTGTCCTTGCCGAGGCGGGCGACGGCCTCGCGCATGGCGGCGAGGTCGACGAGCAGGGGGACGCCGGTGAAGTCCTGCAGGACGATGCGGGCGACCACGAAGGGGATCTCGGTGTCGACCGGCTTGGCCGCGTGGTAGGCCGCGAGGGTCCGGACATCCTGCTCGGTCACGGCCACGCCGTCGCAGTTGCGCAGCACCGACTCGAGCACGATGCGGATCGAGACGGGCAGGCGGGAGATCTTGCCGAGGCCCGCCTCCTCCAGCGCGGGGAGGGAGTAGAACCGGGAGGTCTTGCCCTGGGAGGTCAGGGTGCGGAGGGCGTTGAACGGGTCGCGGGGGGTGGCCATGGCGGGAAGGTCAGCCCCCAGCCAAGGGCTCGGAAGGGCGGGGGGCAAGGGCGGAGAGTGGGGAGGGGGCGAGGAGCGGGGAGCGGGGGATGACGAGGAGAACGAGGAGGCGGAGGATGACGAGGAGGCGGACGAGGCGGAGGATGATCTACCGGGGCCTGAGACGAGGATTACGAGGAGGCGGAGGATGCGTAGGATCGGGAGGAGGCGGACGAGGCGGAGGAGACGCTGCCGGGGCCTGAGACAAGGATTCCGAGGAGGACGAGGAGGTGGAGGATGGGGAGGATGCGGAGGATGCGGAGGATCCACTACCGGGGCCGAAGGCCCCTCCGCTGAGCCGCTGCCACCGCTGCTACCGCTAGTGGCGTTAAACCCACTCCCTCATCCTCCTGCTCCTCGTCTTCCTCCGCCTCCTCCGAATCCTTGCCTTTCCAAACAAAAACAGCCGGGTTTCCCCGGCTGTGCTTGTTTGATGCGGGAATCCCTCAGATCCCGACCGCCTTGCGGACCTTGCCGAAGTTGGGGAGCTGGGACGGGTCGCGCTTGGCCTCGACGTGGATGATGTTGCCGGCCTTGTCGGCCACGAAGACCGCGCGCTTGGCGACCTTCAGCTTGGGGAAGCCGAGCTTGCCGGCGATGACCTTGGAGTCGACGACCTTGAAGGCCTTGATGGCGGCGAGGCTCATGTCCGAGGCCACGGTGAGGCCGATGGCGTTCTGCTTGGCCCAGGCTTCCTGCGCGAAGGGGCTGTCGACGGAGATCGCGATGACGTCGGCCTTGAGACCCTTGTAGCTGTCGAGCTCGCCGGTGACCTTGCACATCTCGTCGGTGCAGACGCCGGTGAAGGCCAGCGGGAAGAAGAGGATGACGGTCGGTCCCTTGCCGACGTTGCGGCGAAGGTTGACGTCGACGAGTCCGCCGTCGGTCTTGCTCTTGAGGGTCAGGTCGGGGAGGGGCTGGCCGGGCTTGAGGGGCATGGTGGGTGGGGTTTGGGGTGCCTTTTTCTTGTGCGCTTGCCGGAGGAGGGCAAGCCGGGAGGCGAAAATGCCCTTATTTCGGGGTCAGCCCCAGGCGCCGGAACCACTTCCGCTGGCTGCCCACCAGCGCCCAGGTCGAGCGGTCGATGGCCTCGGCCAAGGCCTCCCGCGACCCGGTCCCGCCCGCCCTCAGCCAATCGAGGGTCTCGCGATAGCCGACCGCCCGGGGGGCGGGGAGGTCGTCCGCCAGGCCCTCCAATTGGCGGGCCTCCTCGATGAGGCCCCCGGCGAGCATGGCGCGCGTGCGGCGGGCGATGCGGTCCCGCAGCTCGGCGTCGGGCCGCTCGAGGACCTCGGCGCGCACCTCGAGGTCGGCGAAGGGCCCGGGTTTGGCGAGGAACTCGGTCCGAAGGACGTCGAGGGGCCGCCCCGAGGCGAGGCGCCGCTCGAGGGCCTTGGCGAGCCGCAGGGGATTGTCGGCGTCCAGCCACCCGGGTAGGGCGCCGCCCTCGAGCTGGGTGAGCCGGGCGCGCATCGCGGGGATGCCGGCGGCGTGGAGGCGTCGGACCTCCTCGCGCACCTCGGGCCCGATCTCGAGGTCGTCGGCCACGGGGCCGAGGAAGGCGGAGAGGTGGAAGCCGCTGCCGCCGACGACCAGGACCGCCTTGCCGCGCCGATGGACGTCGTCGACGACCGCCCGGGCATGGCGCACGTAGTCGGCCACCGACAGGCGCTCGGACGGCGGGGCGAGGTCGAGCCCGTGGTGCGGGACCCGCGCGCGCTCGGCGGCCGTGGGTTTGGCCGAGCCGATGTCCAGGCCCCGGTAGACGCACACCGCGTCGCAGGAGAGGATCTCCGCGCCGCTCGCCTCGGCTTCGCGCAACGCGGCCTCGGTCTTGCCCGCGGCGGTGGGGCCGGTCAGCAGGCGGAGGACGGGGCGGTCCATCCCTCAGGTCACCTTGCTCACGACGCGGCCGAGGATGAGCAGGTAGGCGACCGGCGCCACCAGCAGGAGCGAGTCGATCAAGTCCAGGGCGCCGCCGATGCCCGGTATGGTCGACCCGGAGTCCTTCACCCCGGCGCGGCGCTTGAGGTGCGACTCCACGAGGTCGGAGGGCAGGCTGAGGGCCGCCAGCGGCAGGGCGTAGAGCGCGCCGCGCAGCGGGTGGAACTCGACCCGGGTCCAGCTCGAGAGCGCCCAGGCGCCGAGGGCGCCCACCGCGCAGGCGAGGGCGATTCCGCCCAGCGTGCCTTCCCAGCTCTTGGCCGGGCTGACCTCCGGGGCGATCTTGCGGCGGCCGAACGGCACGCCGATGAGCAGCCCGCCGACGTCGGTGAACTTGGTCACGGCGATGACCCAGACGCCGAGCCAAAGACCCTCCGCCGACCCCTCGCCGCCGCGGCTGACGAAGGCCGAGAGGAAGCAGAGCAGGAACGGCACGTAGAGGAGGCCGAAGAGCGTCGGCGTGCGCAGCATCCATTCCTTCGTCTCGCCGGGCCGGCGGAGGAGGGAGAGGAGGGCCGCGACCCAGACGAGGGCGAG
>CAIPVK010000032.1 GCA_903868455.1 uncultured Opitutia bacterium | reverse complement strand
TCGGCAAGTCCAAGGCCAAGGTCTCGACCAAGGGCGAGACGGTCACCTTCAAGGACGTCGCCGGCTGCGACGAGGCCAAGGAGGAGGTCCGCGAGGTGGTCGACTTCCTGAAGGACCCCCGCAAGTTCACCAAGCTCGGCGCGCGCATCCCGCGCGGCATCCTGATGGTCGGCCCTCCCGGCACGGGCAAGACCCTGCTCGCCCGCGCCATCGCCGGCGAGGCGGGCGTGCCCTTCTTCAGCATCAGCGGCTCGGACTTCGTCGAGATGTTCGTCGGCGTCGGCGCCAGCCGCGTCCGCGACACCTTCGAGCAGGCCCGCAAGGCCGGCACCGCCATCATCTTCATCGACGAGATCGACGCGGTCGGCCGCCAGCGCGGCGCCGGCCTGGGCGGCGGCCACGACGAGCGCGAGCAGACGCTGAACGCCCTGCTGGTCGAGATGGACGGCTTCGACGGGCACGAGGGCGTGATCGTCATCGCCGCGACGAACCGCGCCGACGTGCTCGACAGCGCCCTGCTGCGGCCCGGCCGCTTCGACCGCCAGGTGCACGTCGACCTCCCCGACCTGCGCGGCCGCGAGGCCGTGCTCGCCGTCCACGCCAAGCGCTTCCAGCTCGCGCCCTCCGTCGACCTCCACCGCCTCGCCCGCATCACCCCGGGCATGGCCGGCGCCGACCTCGCCAACCTCCTCAACGAGGGCGCGCTCCACGCCGCCCGCCGCGGCCGCGACAAGGTCGAGATGTCCGACATCGAGGAGGCGCGCGACAAGATCGCCTTCGGCCGCGAGCGCAAGAAGCTGATGGACGACGAGGACCGTCGCACCACCGCCTACCACGAGGCCGGCCACGCCGTCGTCCAGGCCGTCATCGACGACGGCTCCCTGCCGCTGCACAAGGTCACCATCATCCCCCGCGGCCGCGCCCTCGGCATGGCCATGTACCTGCCCAAGAAGGACGTCCTCGGGCACACCAAGGCCCGCCTGCTCAACTACATCTGCACCGCCATGGCCGGCCGCATCGGCGAGAAGGTCGTCACCGGAGACATCTCCAACGGCGCCTCCTCCGACATCAAGCAGGCCACGCGCCTCGCGCGCCAGATGGTCTGCGACTGGGGCATGAGCGACCTCGGGCCCGTCGCCTGGGGCGAGAACAGCGACACCGTCTTCCTCGGCCGCGAGATCGCCCGCAGCCAGTCGCACAGCGACGAGACCGCGCGGCGCATCGACGCCGCCGTCAGCGGCATCATCACGGAGCAGTTCGCCCGGGCCGAGAAGGTCCTCGCCGAGCACGCCGAGGCCCACCGCAAGGTCGCCGAGGCCCTCCTCGAGCACGAGACCCTCGACGGCGTCCACGTGCAGGAGATCCTCCGCACCGGGGCCATCCAGACCCCGATCGTCGGCGCCCCCGTGGCCCCTTTGCCCCGCGAGCCCCGCGAGGGCGAGGGTCCCGCTCCCGCCGCCGAGTCCGCCCCCAATCCCGCCTGAGGGGTTGCCTCCGGCCCGGTTCCGGGCAAACTGTCTTCCATGCGCATCGGTCTCACCGGGGGAATCGGGGCCGGCAAGACGGCCGCCAGCGCCTGTTTCGGGCGCCAAGGGTTCCGCGTCCTCTCCGCCGACCGCCTCGCCCACGAGGTGCTGATGCGCCCCGAGGTGCTCCGCCGCGTCCAGCAGCGCTGGGGCGACGAGGTCATCACCGAGAACGGCCTGCCCGACCGCGACCTCATCGCCGAGCGCGTCTTCTGCCAGCCCGCCGAGCTCGCCTGGCTCGAGTCCCAGATCCACCCGGTCATCCGCTCCGAGTGGCAGGCCGCCATGGCCGACCGCTCCCAGGACTGGCTGGTCGAGATTCCCCTCCTCTTCGAGAAGGGGTGGGAAGGTGACTTTGACGTGACGGTCGCGGTCGTCTGCGACCCCAAGGTCCAGCGTCGGCGCCTCCTCGAGCGCGGCTGGACCCCGGGCCAGATCGACGCGCGCCTCGCCTGCCAGCTGCCCATGGCCGAGAAGGCCGCCCGGGCCCGCCATGTCCTGACCAACGACGGCAGCCTCGAGACCCTCGAGGCCCAGGTCCGGGACCTCGTCGGACGGCTCCGGGGTCCGAAAACCTGAGCATTTAGTCGTTGCCGAGGGGGTGCTCGGATTTAGGGTCTCAGGTCCGCTTTCCCGCCGGGATTCTCCCGGCTCCCCCCACTTCGCAACCCCCGAGGACGGACCCCAGTGACGACCGCCGACGACTTCGTCATCCAATTCATCCAGGACAAGGGCCTCGTGCCCGCCTCCGTCGTCGCCGAGACCCGCGCCGCGCTGGGCGAGGTGCCCGCCGGGGCAAACGCCGACACCCTCGCGCTCGACAAGCTCGTCGCCGAGGGGAAGGTCGCCTGGAAGGCGATCACCGCCGCCCTCGGGCAGGAGTTCGACATGGAGGTCGTGGACCTCGCCCAGGTCACCCCCTCCGAGGACGTGCTCAAGCTGGTCAGCCGCGACCTCGCCGAGCGCCACGGCGTCCTGCCCCTGCAGATGGAGGGCACCGAGCTCGCGGTGGCCATCGGCGACCCCCTCGACACCGACTCGCTCGACTCGCTCGCCCGCGTCCTGAAGCTGACCCTCAACCCCCGCCTCGCGCCGCCCGACGAGCTCCGCAAGGCCCTCGAGCGCTGCTACGCCGGCGGCCAGATGAACGTCTCCTACGAGGACGTCTTCGGCAAGCCGGCCGACGGCGGCGAGGGCGGGCTCGAGCTGCCCCAGGGCGGCGACGTCAAGGAGGACGACGCCCCGATCATCCGGTACGTCAACTCCCTCATCGTCGACGCCATCAAGCGCAAGGCCTCCGACATCCACCTCGAGCCCCTCGAGAAGCGCTTCCGCGTTCGCTTCCGGATCGACGGCGTCCTGCAGGAGATGAAGGG
>CAIPVK010000031.1 GCA_903868455.1 uncultured Opitutia bacterium | reverse complement strand
CCCAAGGATCGCCCTGCGTGCCGAGGAAGGCGTCGGCCGCCTGGCCGATCGCGGCGGCGGCCGCCCACTCGAGGAGCTCGTAGACCGCGCTGAAGGCGAGCGCCGCGGCCACGGCGAGCGTCGCGGCGGGACGGGCGGCGGCGACCCAGCCCGACCTCAGCAAGGCCTCGCGCGCGAGCAGGGCGGGGACGAAACCCTGGAAGAGATGGCCGAGCCGGTCGTAGGGATTGCGAGCCAGGCCGAAGGCTTCCCGGACCCAGTTGCCGGCGGGCACCTCGGCGTAGGTCCAGTGGGAGCCGACGATCAGGACGAGGCCGTGGGCGAACAGCAGCCGGCCGAGGAGGCGGGAGGGCGCCGGGACGAACGGGGCGGCCGCCGCGGCGAGGAAGACGGGCGCGGACTCCATCGCCCAGGTGGCGAGGTCCCGGCAGCCGACGGCGGCGAGGAGCGCGAGGGCCGTGGCCGCCGCGAGAAGCAGGCGGAACTCGCGCCGCGGGCTCAAACGCGCCAGGGAGCGCGGAGCTCCGGGCTGTGCAGGCGCTGGGCCTGCGGGTCGCCGACCATCGCGCGAGCGCCCTCGGCGAGCGTGACCTTGCGGCCGAGGCGGACGGACATCGCCGCGAGGTTGACCAGCGTGCAGCTGTGGTGCGCGTCGCGGACGCCGAAGCCGAAGGGGCGCTTCTCGCGCACGGCGAGGTTGAAGTCGTCCTCCTGCCGCTCGGGCAGGGGGAACTCGCGCGCCTTGCGGGCGAGCTCGGGCGGGTCCGTCCGCAGGTCGGGCCAGAGCCGGCCGTTGGGACCCTCGATGAAGGGCCGGGTGCCGTGGCCGGGGCAGAGCTCGGACTCGAGGATGATCTTGCAGCCGTCGCGGTAGCTCAGGGTGACGGTCTTCCAGGTGCCGCAGGCCATGGCGTCCTGGGACGGGGCCTCGGACTCGGCCGAGACCGGATACTCGCGGTCCTTGCCGAGGAAGTACTGCACCGGATCGAGGAAGTGCTGGCCCATGTCGCCCAGTCCGCCCTGGTCGAAGTTCCAATAGCCGCGGAAGGTGCCGTGGGAGCGATGCGGGTGGTAGGGGATGACGGGCGAGGGCCCGCAATAGAGGTCCCAGTCGAGGTTCGCCGGCACAGGCTGGGGCTGGAGATCGGTGCGACCGGTCCAAAGCCCGGCCTTCCAGTGGATCTCGCGGATGCTGCCGGTGTCGCCGCCGTTGTGCGACGCGACGCGCACCGTCAGGGGCCAACCGAGGACGCCGCTGGCGACGAGGCGGCGGATCTCGCGCGCCGGGCCCATGCCGTAGAAGTCGCCGCCGTTGAGTCGGAACCAGGTGTTGACGCGGAAGGGGACGCGGGCGCGCTCGACGACCTCCACCAGCGCCAGGCCCTCGCCGATGGTGCGGGTGAGGGGCTTCTCGGACCAGACGGCCTTCCCCGCGCGCGCGGCGGCGGCGGCCATGACGCCGTGCCAATGGGGCGGCGTGCAGACGTGGACGACGTCGGCGTCGGCCAGGCCGACCACCTCGCGGAAGTCCCTCGCCTCGCGCGGGCGCTGGCCGCGCTCGCGCTGGAGACGGTCGGCATGGCCCGCGACGCGGGCCGCGTCGGCGTCGCAGACCGCGATCCAGCGGTGGCCGGAACCGGGGACGGCGCCCAGGTGCATGGCGGAGATGCCTCCGCAGCCGATGAGGACGTGGTTCACGGTCTCGCTCGGGGGGATGTAGCCGCGGCCGAGGACGTGGCGGGGAAGCAGGGTGAGCCCGAGCCCCAGGGCGAGCGTCTTGCCGAGGAAGCGGCGACGCGGGAGGGGGTTCGGCTTGCGGGGGGAAGCCATGCGAGGTAGAACAAGCGAACCATGCGCGTGTTCCGCTTCCGAGACAACCTCGCAGGAGGGGACCTCCTCGCGCGGGAGACCGCCCGGGGCTGGGAGGAGGTCCGCCGAGAGGGCCTGCGCTTCGTCCCGACCGGCCGCGCGGTCGAGCCGGGCGCCCCGCTGCCGCCGGTCGACCCGACCGTCGTCTTCTGCTGCGGGGTCAACTACGGCGCCCACGCGCGCGAGTTCGGGTCCGCCCAGCAGGCCTGGCCGACCATCTTCCTCAAGAGCCCGGCGGCGGTGATCGGCCACGGCGAGACGGTCCGCCTGCCGCGCCACCTGCGCAGCGACAAGGTCGACTTCGAGGCCGAGCTCGCGGTCGTGGTGGGCGAGCCCCTCCGCAACGCCACCCCGGCGGAGGCGCTGCGCAAGGTGCTCGGCTACACCTGCGCCAACGACGTCAGCGCGCGCGATTGGCAGAAGGAATGGGGCGGGACCCAGTGGAGCCGCGGCAAGTCCTTCGACACCTTCTGCCCCCTCGGGCCCTGCCTGCTCACGGCCGACGAGGTCCCGGACCCCCAGACCCTCGGCATCCGCCTCCGCCTGAACGGCGAGGTCATGCAGGACGCCCGCACCTCCGAGATGCAGTTCGGGGTCGGCGAGATCCTCAGTTTCCTCTCGGGGAGCTCAACCGTCCCAGCCGGGGCGGTGGTGCTGACCGGGAGCCCGGCCGGGGTCGGCATGGCCCGCACCCCGCCCCGGTGGCTGCGGCCGGGCGACGTGATGGAGGTCGAGATCGACGGCATCGGCACGCTGCTCAACCCCGTCGACGAGGAGCGCCTCGGTTGAGGCTGGCGCGGGACCGCGCCGCGCCCTAGGAGTCCGGGTCCAGATGTTCGCCTCCCTCACCGAGCGCCTCGGCAAGGTCCTGCGGGACCTGCGCGGGCTTTCCAAGATCACCGAGTCGAACCTCGAGCCCGCCCTGGCCGAGGTGCGCCAGGCGCTGATGGCGGCGGACGT
>CAIPVK010000030.1 GCA_903868455.1 uncultured Opitutia bacterium | reverse complement strand
TCGCTCATGGTCGTCAGGCCTTGGCCAGCTCCTTCTGGACCCAGTCGTAGCCCTTGGCCTCGAGCTCGAGGGCGAGCTCCTTGCCGCCGGTGTGGACGATGCGCCCGTCGTACATGATGTGCACCTTGTCGGGCACGATGTACTCGAGGAGACGCTGGTAGTGGGTGATGACGAGGAAGCCGGCCGAGGGGCCGCGGGCCTTGTTCACGCCCTCGGCGACGATGCGCAGGGCGTCGATGTCCAGGCCGGAGTCGGTCTCGTCGAGCACGGCGTAGGCGGGCTCGAGCATGAGCATCTGCAGGATCTCGCAGCGCTTCTTCTCGCCGCCGGAGAAGCCCTCGTTGACGGAGCGCGAGGTGAAGGCGCGGTCCATCCGGAGGCTGTCCATCTTGGCGTAGAGCTTGGCGTAGTAGGCCTTGGCGTCGAAGGGCGCGCCCTTGGGCTGGCGGGCGACGAGCGCCGCGCGGATGAAGTTGGCGATGGAGACGCCGGGGATCTCGCTCGGGTACTGGAAGGCGAGGAAGAGGCCGGCGCGGGCGACGGCGTCGGGCTCCTGGCCGAGGATGGGCTGGCCGTCGAGGAGCACCTCGCCCTCGGTCACGGTGTAGTCCTCGTGGCCCGCGAGCACCTTGGCGAGGGTGCTCTTGCCGGTGCCGTTCGGCCCCATGATGGCGTGGACCTCCCCCTTGGGGATCTCGAGGTTGAGACCCTTGAGGATCGGACGGTCGCCGATCGAGGCGTGGAGGTTGCGGATGCTGAGGTGGGACATGGGGGGTTAGGTGGCAGATGAACGATGGTAGATGAAAGAGGAGGGCGAGGAGGCGGAGGAGGCGGAGGATTGAAGGGATGAAGGGATTAAAGGGATGAAGGGAGGATGAGGAGGGGAGGGGCGGGTCAGCGGGAGGCGCGGGCCTTCTTGCCGTGGAAGGAGATCTCGATCGCCTCGGGCTCGAACTCGCGCGGGAGCAGGCGGCGCAGCGTCTCGAGCACGGGCTCGGGCAGGTCGATGTCGTAGACCCGCCCCGTCGCGGCGTCCTTGAAGTGGGCGTGCGGCGCGAGGTTGGGGCAGTAGCGCGTGGGCTCGCGCTCGTAGTTGACCTGGCGGACGATCCCGCAGCGGACGAAGGACTCGAGGCAGTTGTAGACCGTCGCCAGCGAGATGCCGTCGAAGCCCGTCCGCGAGCGCTGCCAGACCTCCTCGACCGTGGGGTGGTCGCGCTTCGTCAGGAGGACCGAGAAGACGTGCTCGCGCTGGCGCGTCGGCTTGAGGCCGACCCGGTGCAGGGACTCCTTGAGGTGCTCGCGCTGGTGGGCGGAGAGGGCCATCGACGCCCCCTAGGAATTAGAATGAGTCTAAATTGCAAGGGAAAGCCGCCTTCAGTTCAGCCGGGGGTCGAAATCCGTCCCGCCCGGCCCCAGGCCGCGCTCGATCTCGAGCCTCCCGAGGAAGTCCTGCAGCCAGCCGAGGCGGCGGCTCGGGTCGGTGCAGGCGAGGAGGCGGGCCCGCAGGGCGGCGTCCCCCACCAGATGCCCGGCCACGGCGTCCGCGAAGCGCCCGGGATGCCCCGCCGCGAGCTGCTGGAGGCGGGGCAGGAGGGTGGCGGGTTCCTGGCCTTGGGCCGCCTCGCCGAGCAGGCGCTCGACCGCCGCCAGGGTCCGGGCGGTGGCGATGTGGTCCATCGGCCCGTCCGGCCCGTCCTCGCGCCGCTCCGCCCGGAGCAGGGGGTAGGGTCGCCGCTTGGCCAGCGCCGCGACCTTCAGGCGCACCTCGCCCTCGAGCAGCACGAGGTGACGACCGTCCGGCAGGGCTTGGTGGGTCACGATACGCCCCAGCGTCGCCCACGCGCCCGCGCCCTCGGCGCCTTCGGGCGCCTCGACGGACTCGCCGACGGCGAAGCGGCGGTCGCCGGCGAGCGCCTCCTCGGTCATCCTGCGGTAGCGCGGTTCGAAGAGATGGAGCGGCAGGAGCTGGTGCGGGAACAGCGAGGCGCCCTGCAGCAGGATGGCGGGATAGTCGGCGGACGCGTCCATGCCGCGCAAGGGAGCGGCAATCCCCGCGGGGGCAAGCGGCGGCTCACTCCCAACAGTCGAGGAACAGGCGCTTGGGGTCGGGGCTCGGGGTCTCCGCCACGTAGATGGCGAGCCGCAGCGCGGGCAGGTGGCTGTCGGGGGCCTCCGGGTTCCGCTTGCGGATCTCCGAGAGCAGGGTCTCGGCGGAGCGGCCCGCAACCTGGTCGAGGCGGCTGTAGCCGGCGTCGAGCAGGTCGCGGGCGACGTCGAGGGGCAGGCGCGGGATGCGCATGAAGGCGCTGGTCACCGCCTCCAGGCGCCGTCGCGCGGCCCGCTCCTTGGCCGACTCGCTCACAGGCGCTCGAGCACGGCCTTGCCCATGGCGGCGCAGCCGACCGCGGTCCTGCCGCCCGCGATGTCCGCGGTGCGGACGCCCTCGGCGACGGCGCGGTCCACGGCGCGCTCGATGGCGCGGGCCTCGTCCTCCAGCCCGAACGAGTGGCGGAGCATGAGGGCGGCGGAGAGGATCTGGGCGCAGGGGTTGGCCTTGTCCTGGCCGGCGATGTCGGGGGCGGTGCCGCCGGAGGGCTCGTAGAGGCCGAACGGGCGGCCGTGGCGGTTGGCGACGGCGCCGAGCGAGGCCGAGGCCATCATGCCGAGGGAGCCGCAGACCACCGCCATCTCGTCGGAGAGGATGTCGCCGAACATGTTCTCGGTCAGGACGACGTCGAACTGCCCCGGGCGCAGGACGAGCTGCATGGCGGCGTTGTCGATGTAGAGGAACTCCAGCTTGAGCTCGGGGGCCTTGGCGGCGACGCGCTCGGCCACGACCTTGCGCCAGAGCACGGAGGTCTGCAGCACGTTCGCCTTGTCGACGAGCGTGATGCGGCCGCGGCGGCCGCGCGCGGTGGCGATGGCGACGTCGGTGATGCGCTCGATCTCCGACTTGCGGTAGACCATCGTGTCGATCGCCTCGACATCCCCGCCCTCGAGGTCGCGGGTCGACTTCGCGCCGAAGTAGAGGCCGCCGGTCAGCTCGCGGATGCAGACCATGTCGATGCCGTCGGGGATCCGCTCCGGGCGGATGGGCGAGGTGTCGGCGAGGGTCTTGGGCAGGAGGCCCGGGCGGACGTTGGCGAAGAGGCTGAAGCGCTTGCGCAGGGGCAGGAGCGAGGCGCGCTCGGGCTGCTCCTGGGGCGGGAGCTTCTCCCACTTCGGGCCGCCGACCGAGCCGAAGAGGATGGCGTCGGCCGCCTGGCAGGCGGCGAGCGTGGGGTCGGGCAGGGCCTTGCCGTGGGCGTCGATGCCGGCGCCGCCGACGGGGTGGGTGGAATGGCTCAGGCTATGGCCGCCCTTGCGCAGGACCTGCTCCAGGACGGGCAGGGCGGCGGCCATGACCTCGGGTCCGATGTAGTCTCCGGGAAGAACGGCGATCTTGAGGTCCATGGGATGGGAGGGGGATAGGGGACTAGGGGAATGGGGGACTAGGGGGATAGGGGAATGGAAGGGTCAAGACAGATGGGGCGGGGCGGGGGAGACAAGTGGATTGAGAGGGGCTGGCAGCGAGGGGACTAGGGGGCTGGCAGTGAGGGGACTAGGGGACTGGTGGAATAGGGGAATCGGGGTAGGGGTGCGATCACGAGGATGACGAGGATCCGGAGGATCACGAGGAAGCGAGCGCAGCGAGTTCTCTCCCGCTAACACCGCCAATACCGCTAGCACCGCTGCCACCGCTAACCTGCTTTCCCGCTGATTAATCAGCTGCCACCGCTGCCACCGCTGGATCCCTATCCCCCAATTGCCCTAGTCCCCAATTCCCCAATTCCCCAATTCCCCTATTCCCCCCCTCCCCCCATCCCCTATTCCCCTCCCCGAACCTTTCCCCAACCGTCCCCCCTTCGCCATCAAACCGTAACATTCGCATGGGACACTGTCTTCGCACTCCACCCATGCGCACCGTCCTCCACTCCCTCGCCCTCGCGGCCTTCACCACGGCTCCCGTGCTCGCCCAGAGCACCGTGGCCCTCGATCCCAAGCTGCCCGACTACGCCGTCACCTCCGGTGTCTCCGGCAACCTGAACTCGGTCGGCTCCGACACCCTCAACAACCTCATGACCTTCTGGGCCGAGGGCTTCAAGGCCCGCTACCCCAACGTCAAGGTGCAGGTCGAGGGCAAGGGTTCCTCCACCGCCCCTCCCGCGCTCGCCAGCGGCCTCTCCCAGGTCGGCCCCATGAGCCGCACCATGAAGGCCTCCGAGATCGCCGCCTTCGAGGGTCGCTTCGGCCACAAGCCCACCGCCATCCCCGTGGCGGTCGACGCGCTCGCGGTCTTCGTCCATAAGGACAACCCCATCAAGGGTCTCTCCCTCACCCAGGTCGACGCCCTCTTCTCCGCCGGTCGCAAGCGTGGCGGCCAGGACGCCGCCTCCTGGGGCGCGGTCGGCCTCGATGGCGCCTGGGCCTCGCGCAGCGTCTCGCTCTTCGGCCGCAACTCCGCCTCCGGCACCTACGGCTTCTTCAAGGAGATCGCCCTGAAGAACGGCGACTTCAAGTCCACCGTCAAGGAGCAGCCCGGCTCGTCCTCCGTCGTCCAGGGCATCGCCTCCGACCTCTCGGCCGTCGGCTACTCCGGCATCGGCTACGCCACCTCCGGCGTCCGCGCCGTCGCCCTCTCGGAGAAGGACGGCCAGCCCTTCGTCGAGGCCAACCAGGCCAACTGCGAGTCGGGCGCCTATCCCCTCGCCCGCTTCCTCTACGTCTATGTCAACAAGGCCCCCAACAAGGACATGGACAAGCTCACCCAGGAGTTCCTGACCTTCGTGGTCTCGAAGCAGGGTCAGGAGATCACCATCAAGGACGGCTACTTCCCGATCAACTCGGAGGTCGCCGCCGAGGCTCGCGCCGCCCTCAAGTACTACTCGGCCGAGTGAACCCCTTGTCGCCCCGCCTCTCCGCGGGATCCCCGCCACGCCCTTCGGGGTCGGCATCAAGCGGGATTCCCGGAGAAAGGCGGGACGGCACCCGGCGGGCCTAGCGCCCGCCGTCCCTTTTGAGAAAACGACGACACGAGAACGACACCCCTTGGACACAAAAGACACATCGAGGACGGTCCGCCATGAGGTCAGCCCCGCCACCCTGCGGGCCGACCGCTGGATGGCGCGCCTGATCCATGTCGGCGGGATCGGCGTCATCGCCGCCGTCCTCGGCATGCTGGTCTTCCTGGTCGCCCAGGTCGTCCCGTTGTTCCAAGGGGCTCGCGTCGAGGAGCTTCCCTCCGTCTCCCTGCCGGCGGCGACGGCCGCCCTGCTCGTCGACGAGTACGGCGAGCTGCCGTGCGCGGTGATGCCCGACGGCGAGCTGCGCTTCCACCGGCTCGACGGCTCGGTCGCCAAGTCCTGGCGCCCCGAGCTCGGCGACCGCAAGGTCACCGCCGTCCGCGCCGACGCCCGCGCCGGCCTCGTCCTCCTAGGCCTCTCCGACGGCTCGGTCGCGGAGGTCAAGGTCGGCCATCGCGCGCGCTTCGACGCGGCGGGAGCCCGCGTCCTGGACGCCGAGCCGGCGATGGTCGGCGTCCTTCCCATCGTCCCCGGGGCTGTCCTGGAGTCGGTGCACCAAGTGCGCGGACCCTCCGGTCGCGTCATTCTCGCCCGCCATGCCTCGCCCGAGGGTTCCCGCCTCGTCGCCGTCAAGGTCGCCGAGCGCCGTGCGCTCGGCGGCAAGGTCCGTTCCACGCCCTCCGATCCCATCCCGGTGGGGTCGGGGCTCTCCGGCATCGTCGGGGAGGTTCTGATGGCCAACGGCGAGCGCATCCTCGCCCTGCGCGCCAAGGGCGAGGTGGTCGTCTTCTCGGATGCCGACGGCTCCTAC
>CAIPVK010000029.1 GCA_903868455.1 uncultured Opitutia bacterium | reverse complement strand
GAAGACCAGGACCTCGCCCGGGTCCATCGCGAAGCGGTCGGGCAGGCGGGGCGAGACGTCGGGCTTGCCCTGGGTGTAGTTGCTCAGCCAGGTCTGCGTCGCGAAGAACGAGGTGTGCACCCAGCGCTGGCCCTGCGGGGGCGTGCCCGGGCTGCCCGGGGTGACCCAGGTGGTCGGCCCGTGCGAGCCGGTGGCGGCGTCCCAGCGGCGGAAGCCGACGTGGAAGCCGACCGGCATGCCCGCGCACTTGATCGCGGGCGCCACGCCGCCGCGGCTCGTCGGCAGCGGGAATTCCAGCCGGAAGTTGAAGGGGTTCCAGAGCGTGATCACCGGCACGAACCCGATGCCGAGCCGGTAGGCGGGCGAGCCGTCGGCCAGCGTCCCCTCCTGGCGGGCCGTGTAGGAGTAGACATACTGGATCTTCGCGAAGCGCGGGAAGTTCAGCATCTCGTACTTGTCGAGGAACTGGTGCCCCGGCGTGTAGCCGGTGTGGGTGCTGACCGGCGCGGGCACCGAGCGGAGCGGGGTCAGGTTGGAGAGGCTGCGCCCCTCCTCGGGCTTGTAGGATTGGTACCAGCGCCAGAGGTCCGTCCAGGAGGTCCCGCGGTAGGGGCGGAACGGGCTGGCGATGCCGGCCACGCCGGTGGCCTCCGAGCCGTGCTGCCGGTGGAAGTAGAAGAGGTAGTTCCGCGCCTCGTCGATGGTGTCGAGCAGGGCGTAGTTGTACCAGTTGTCCGTGACCGTCGGGTTGATGTTGGAGGCGACGGCGGCGATGTCGATGTGACGGGAGGGCGGGTGGACGCGCGTCGGGTTCTCCAGGATGAGGTTGATGTCGGACCGCAGGGAGCCGAAGAGCGTGTTCGCGAGCACGCCGCGCGAGCTCGTCGTGTAGTCGAGCCAGAAGGCGCGCCACGAGGGGTCGGTGGCGGCCGCCGCCCCCATGGCGCCGCCCAGGTCGCCGAAGCCCTGGGCCCGCGCCGCCAGCGACGGGTCGAAGCCGAAATAGGCGAAGTCCCTCGCCGTGGACCGGGCGATCGCGGTGGTCGCGCCCTGGAGCGCGAGCGGCGCGGCGCCCGCGGCGCCGTGGGGCACCTCGGGCCGCGCGCGCTCGGGCGCGAAGACCGCCTGCACGCGCTCCCAGGTGTTCGCCGGCTCGGGCCGGGGCTCCAGGTTGGCCGTCGCCCGCTGCGAGTGGTCGGTGGCCCACCACGCGAACCTGCCCGCGAACGCGCCGTCCGCCGCCCCGGGGAACGGCACGAGGGGCGCCTCGGCCCGCGCGGACGCCGGGATCGCGCCCGCCGGCAGCCCGAGCGTGCCCGCGCCGAGCAGCTGGGCGGCGTTGGCGGCGGAGGACGTGTTCCACAGCCAGGCGCCGCGGAGCGCCTTGAGCGATTCCGCCGCGGCGTTGTCGGTCCGAAGGCCGGCGGCGATCGCGAGGTTCGCGTTGGCGGTCTCCCAGGCGGCGTCGTAGCCGGTCGAGACCAGCCAACGTCGGAAGGTGCGCTCGCCGCCGATCAGGCCGGCCTTCTCGTAGCTCGGGGCGCTGGCCAGCCGCTTGAGCGCGACCGGCGCCGTCCCCTTGCCGACGCTGTCATATTCGCTGTCGCGCTTCAGGCCGGGCCGGTAGCTGTTC
>CAIPVK010000028.1 GCA_903868455.1 uncultured Opitutia bacterium | reverse complement strand
CTACAAGCCCTCGGTCGCCTACCCCGGCGGCGGGCTCGGCCAGTCCCTCCAGCGCATCGCGGCCCTCATCGCCTCGGGCATGGAGACCCGCGTCTACTACGCGACGCTGGGCGGCTTCGACACCCACGCCAACCAGCTCGGTCGCCACGCCCAGCTCCTGAAGGAGCTGAGCGACTCGATGGCCGCCTTCCAGGCCGACCTCGAGGCCAAGCGGCTCGACCGCCAGGTCCTCACCATGACCTTCTCCGAGTTCGGCCGGCGCCCCTCGGAGAACTCGACCGTCGGCACGGACCACGGCACGGCCGCGCCGCTCTTCGTCATGCACACCGGCATCAAGGCGCCGGTGGTGGGCACGCCGCCCAACCTGGCCATCAAGCCCAACGACGACATCACCTACACGACCGACTTCCGCCAGGTCTACGGCACGGTGATGCGGAACTTCCTCAAGGCCGACCCGGCCAAGATCCTCGGCCCCGCCTCGCAGAAGGACCTGGGGTTTGTGTGAGGAGGCGGGGAGCGGGGAGCGGGGAGTGAGGGGTGGGGAGCGAGGTGCGGGTAGCGGAAGTCGCTTTGGCGCTGCGACGCTGTCACGCTGCCGCGAGGGCGCTTGCGCATGGGATAGTTCTCGTCGGGTTCCTGCCCCTGGTCCCGCCTCTCTTGCCCTTTTTCGTGGGGATTCGGGACGCGGTTATGTCGGTCGGGCGCTAACGTCGCGGCGCTTCGGCGACACAGCGCTCCAGCGTCACAGCGCAACAGCGATTCTACCGCCTGCCACTCCGCGCTCCCCGTGGCACACTCCCCGCTCCTCGCTCCCCATGGCACGCTCCCCGCTCCCCCTCCTCGCCCGCCGATTTTCCCCTTGCCCGGCGCCCCCGGACCCCCCATTACCTCCTTTCCGCTGAATTGCAGGGTGGAGCAGCCCGGTTAGCTCGTCAGGCTCATAACCTGAAGGTCGTAGGTTCAAATCCTACCCCTGCACCCAGCGGAAAGCCTTTGGATCCTCCCCATCAGTCGGGGGCTGGGGCGCGTTTAACTGGTAAACTCGCCTTTCCGCTTGCCTGACGGGGGAACTTTGCCCAACCTTGTCGCATCATCTCCTACGGGAGATGGGGTAAGTAAGACAAAGTAGAAAATAAAGGCGGGCTACGTAGGGGTACGTAGCCCGCCTCCTTTTTGGGCCGGCGCGGCCTCAGCCGCCGGTCATCTGGGTGATCAGGGTGATGAGCGGCAGGAACATCGCGAGGACGATGGTGCCGACGACCACGGCCAGGAAGACGATGAGCACGGGCTCGATGATGGAGGTCAGGGCGCCGACGGCGTTGTCGACCTCCTCGTCGTAGATGTCCGCCACGCGGTTGAGCATCTCGGGCAGCTGGCCCGTCTCCTCGCCGACCTGGATCATGGAGGTCACCATCTGGGGGAAGACGCCCGACTGCTCGAGCGGCACGGAGAGGGGCTCGCCGTCGCGCACGCGGTCGTGCACGCGCTCGAGGGAGTCGGCGATGACGACGTTGGAGAGGGTGTCGCGCGTGATGTTGATCGACTGCAGGATGGGCACGCCCGAGGACATCAGGGTGCCGAAGGTGCGGGCGAAGCGCGAGACCGTGACGATCTGCACGAAGCCGCCGACCTTGGGCAGCTTGAAGATGACGCGGTCGAAGACCTGCTTGCCCGCCTTGCTCGAGAGCCAGACCTTGGCGCCGGTGTAGCCGCCGAAGATGACGCCGTAGGCGATGACCGGGCGCAGCAGGCCGGTCACGGAGAGTTCCGAGGGGAGCATCCAGTTCTGGAGGAACTGCGAGATGCCGATGACGAAGGCGGTCAGGGGCGGCATCGCGGTCTTCTGGGCGGCGAGCAGGTTCTGGAAGGCCGGCACGACCTTGACCAGCAGCACGATGACGATGACCACGGCGACCGAGACGACGACCGCCGGGTAGACCATGGCGGACTTCACCTTCTTCTGGATGCGCTGGGCCTTCTCGCGGAAGCCCGCGAGGCGCTCCAGCACCTTGTCGAGCACGCCGCCCGCCTCGCCCGCCTTGATCATGTTGACGAACAGGCGGTCGAAGATCTTCGGGTGGGCGGCGAGGGCCTCGGAGAAGTTGTTGCCCTGCGAGACGCTCTCGGCGATCTGCCCGAGGACGTCCTTGAACGCGGGGTTGCGCTCCTGCTTGTGGATCAGCTCGAGGGCGCGCAGCAGGGGCAGGCCGGCCATGAGCAGCGTGGCGAGCTGGCGCGCCATGGTGGTGACCTCCTCCTGGGTGACCTTCGCGCCGAAGCGGAAGCCCTTGGAGGGGGAGGCGGCCACGGGCTTGGCGGCGGCGCCGGCCTCGCCCGCGAGGGCGGTGACCATGAGGCCCTTGGCCATGAGCTTCTTGCGGGCGTCGTCGGCGCTGTCGGCGTCGACCTTGCCGGAGGCCTGCTGGCCGTTCCGGTCGATGGCGGTGTATTTGAACTCGGGCATGGGGGTGGGGCGGGGTTAGGTGTATTTGAGGACCTCCTCGATGGTGGTCTGGCCGTCGAAGATGGCGCGGAGGCCGTCGTCGCGCAGGGGGCGCATGCCGAACTCGATGGCCTTCTGCTTGAGGACGAGGGTGGGGGCGCGCTCGGTGATGAGGACGCGGAGGGCGTCGTTGGTGCGCATCAGCTCGAAGAGGCCCTGGCGGCCCTTGTAGCCGGACTTGTTGCACTCGGGGCAGCCCTTGCCGAAGTAGAAGCTCTTGTTGGCGATCTCGATGGGGTCGACCTCGAGCAGGGAGACCGTCTCTTGGTCGGGCTCGTAGGCGGTGCGGCAGGAGCGGCAGATGCGGCGCAGCAGGCGCTGGGCGAGGATGCCCTCGATGGCGGCCGAGATGAGGAAGGGCTCCAGCCCCATGTCGATGAGGCGCGTGACGGCGCCCGGGGCGTCGTTGGTGTGGAGGGTGGAGAGGACGACGTGGCCGGTCAGCGAGGCCTGCACGGCGATCTGGGCGGTCTCGAGGTCGCGGATCTCGCCCACCATGATGGTGTCCGGGTCCTGTCGGAGGAAGGAGCGCAGGGAGGCGGCGAAGGTCAGGCCGACCTGGTGGTTGATCGGCACCTGCATGATGCCCTCGATCTCGTACTCGACGGG
>CAIPVK010000027.1 GCA_903868455.1 uncultured Opitutia bacterium | reverse complement strand
CCCATGTCCCTCCGCATCCCCCTCATCGCCGGCAACTGGAAGATGAACAAGACCGCCACCGAGGCCGCCGAGCTCGCCACCGCGCTCAAGGCCGCCATCGGCAACGAGTCCCAGGTCCATGTCGTCGTCTGCCCGCCCTTCACCGCGCTCGACCGCGTCGGCCGCCTCCTCGAGGGCAGCCACATCGCCCTCGGCGCCCAGAACCTGCACGAGAAGGCCGGCGGCGCCTTCACCGGCGAGGTCTCCGCGCCGATGCTCCGCGACCTCCACGCCACCTATGTCATCCTCGGCCATAGCGAGCGCCGCGCGCTCTTCGGCGAGACCGACGCCGTCGTGAACCGCAAGGTCCTCGCCGCGCTCGAGGCCACCCTCCGCCCGATCCTCTGCGTGGGCGAGACCCTCGCCGAGCGCGAGGCCGGCAAGACCCTCGAGGTCGTCGGCACCCAGCTCGAGGCCGGCCTGGCCGGCGTCCCCGCCGCCAAGGCCGAACAGGTCGTCATCGCCTACGAGCCCGTCTGGGCGATCGGCACCGGCAAGACCGCCACCCCCGCCATGGCCCAGGAGGTCCACGCCTTCATCCGCGCCCGGCTCGGCCAGCTCCTCGGCCTCGAGACCGCCTCCCGCACCCGCATCCTCTACGGCGGCTCGATGAAGCCCGACAACGCCGACGCCCTCCTGGCCGAGACCGACATCGACGGCGGCCTGATCGGCGGCGCCGCCCTCGAGGCCAAGAGCTTCACCGACTTGGTCCGCAGCGCCGCCCGCTCGGTCAAGGCCTGAGATTAGCCCAACTGAACGCCAAATGGGGGTCGGACTAATAAGTCCGGCCCCTTTTTTTGCGCCTGCCCGGCCCAAGCGGGTTATACTCAAGATTTTAATTTCATAAACACATCATTAATAATAGTTTATGAATAAGTTTAGCAATTTATTGGCGAACGACGACCCGAAGCGCCTCCGGGGCACCCCTAAAACCGCCCTTTTACCCTCAAAATAGGGTTGCGAAGGGGGGCGGGGGAGGGGATTCCAAGCAGATACCCTTATGCCGACAACCCGGTACCGGACGTTCCTTGCTCCAGCGAGCGCCCTGACCGGGTCGCGGCTCCTCCCGACCCTCCCCCGCGGCCGCTAACCCGTCGTCACCATGCTCCGGCGTCTCCTCGATTTCCTCAACCAGCCCGCGCGTCGCGGCAATCCCTTCCCCCGCTGGTCCAACGCCGCGCCCGCCAAGATCCTGGCGTTCCTCGCGCTCTCCGGCGCGCTGCTCGTCGCGGCCATCAACCACTACGCGACCAACGAGTACCTCAACGTCGGCTACACGCCCGACCAGCCCGTCGCCTTCGACCACGGTTTCCACTCGGGCGTGCTCGGCCTCGATTGCCGCTACTGCCACACCAACGTCGAGAAGTCGCCGCACTCCAACGTGCCCTCCACCGCGACGTGCATGAACTGCCACAGCGTGGTGAAGAAGGACTCGCCCGCGCTGCAGCCGATCCGCGACAGCTTCGCCACCGGCGAGCCCGTGCGCTGGGTCAAGGTGCACAAGGTGCCCGACTACGTCTACTTCCCCCACTCCGTGCACGTCAGCCGCGGCATCAGCTGCGTCGAGTGCCACGGCCGCGTCGACCAGATGGAGGTCGTCGGCCAGCGCAAGTCGCTCAGCATGTCCTTCTGCCTCGACTGCCACCGCAACCCCGAGAAGGCCCTCCGTCCCGTCGACAAGGTGACCGACCTCGCCTGGAAGGCGCCCTCGCCCGAGGCGCAGCGCGAGATGGGCTCCAAGTTCGTCCACGACTGGAAGGTCCTGCCTCCCCAGAGCTGCTCGGGCTGCCACCGCTGAACCCCTGAATTCCCCCATCGATGAGCAAGCGCGTCTTTGTCCACCCCGAGCCCAAGGCGGGCGAGCCCGCCCCCTGGCGCAGCCTCGAGGAGCGCAACAAGTCCCCTGAGTTCCGCTCGCGCGCCGAGCGCGAGTTCCTCGACGGCGCCGCCACGTTCGACCCCGTCGACCGCCGCGCCTTCCTCTCGCTGATGGGCGCCTCGTTCGCCCTCGCCGGCCTCGGCCTCGCCGGCTGCCGCGAGCCCCGCCAGCACACGCTGCCCTACGCGCGCACCCCGGAGATGACCCTCCCCGGCGTCCCCACCTTCTTCGCGACCTCCTTCCCCGGCGAGCTCGCCAACCAGCCCATCCTCGTCGAGACGCACTCGCGCCGCCCGACCAAGGTCGAGGGCAACCCGAGCCATCCCGCCTCCGGCACGGCCTCCTCCAAGCTCGCGCAGGCGAGCATCCTCGACCTCTACGATCCCGACCGCGCCACCGTGTCCGTCGGCCCCGACGGCGCCGCGCTGACCTCGGCCCAGGTCCGCGACCGCCTCGCCGCCCTCGGCCGCGAGCTCGAGGCCGCGGGCGGCGCCGGCCTCGCCTTCCTCGCCCGTCCCTCCACCTCGCCCACGCGCGCGCGCCTCGTCGCCGCGATCAAGGCGCGCTTCCCCAAGGCGCTCTGGGCCGAGCACACGCCGGTCGACCAGTCCGCCGGCGACCGCGCCGTCGGCCCCGGCATCCGCGCGCTGCCCAACTTCGCCGCCGCCAAGCGCGTCGTCTCGCTCGACGCCGACTTCCTCGGCTCCGGCGACGCCCAGGTCGAGGCCACCCGCGCCTACGCCGCCGCGCGCCGCGCCGACACGGCCGAGCAGGCCAAGGGCATGGTGCGCCTCTACGTCGCCGAGTCGCTGCACACGCTGACCGGCGCCGCCGCCGACCACCGCCTCCCGCTCGCCACCTCCGCGATCCCCGCGCTCGCCCTGCACCTGCTGGACCAGGTCCGCCGCCAGCTCGGCCAGGCCTCCGTCGGCGAGCTGCCCAAGCTCGACGTCGACCCCGCCTGGGTCCGCGAGTGCGCCGCCGACTTGGTCGCCAACCGCGGCGCCTCGCTCGTCGTCGCCGGAGCCCACCTGCCCGCCGCCGCCCACGGCTGCGTCCAAGCGATCAACGACCTCCTCGAGGCCGTCGGCCGCACGCTCGAGTACGTCCGCACCGACGCCGCCCCCGCCGCGTCGCTGCGCGACCTCGCGCTCGCCCGCCCCTCCGCGCTCGTCATCCTCGGCGGCAACCCCGCCTACGACGCGCCCGCCGACGCCGGCCTCGCCGACGTCCTCGCCGCGGCCAAGACGATCGTCCGCGTCGGCCTCCACGGCGCCGAGCACGACGACACCACCGCCGCCGTCCGCGCGCGCGGCGGCCTCTTCGTCGCCTCCACCCATTACCTCGAGTCCTGGTCCGACGGCCGCGCCCTCGACGGCACCTACGTGCCCGTCCAGCCGATGATCGCGCCCCTCTACGACGGCGTCGCCGAGACCGAGGTCCTCGCCCTCCTCGCCGGCCAGTCGGCCGACGCGCTCGGCCTCGTCCGCGCCACCTTCGAGTCCGTCGCCCGCGCCGTGGGCCGCGACGCCTCCGCCGCGGCCTTCGAGGCCTGGCTCGCCGAGGGCGTCCTCCCCGGCACGGCCTTCCCCCGCGCCCTCGCCGGCACCGTCTCCACGCCGGTCGCGCCCGCCGCGCCCGCGCTCTCCCGCGCGAGCCTCGAGGTCCGCCTCGTCCCGAGCGCCCACGCCGGCGACGGCCTCTTCGGCAACAACGCCTGGCTGCTCGAGCAGCCCGACCCGATGTCGAAGACCTGCTGGGAGAACGTCGTCCTCGTCAGCCCCGCGCTCGCCAAGGAGCTCGAGATCGAGCCCGAGCCGATGGTCATCAACCGCATCGGCCAGCTCAACCGCAACATCAACCAGCTGGTCGACGGCAAGCTGACCTGCCGCGTCGTCCGCGTGACGCTCGGCGGCCGCACGGTGGAGGGCCCCGCGTTCATCCTGCCCGGCCTGGCCAAGTGGACGGTCGGCCTGCAGCTCGGCTTCGGCCGCAAGGCCGTCGGCCGCGCCGGCGCCCGCGTGACGGAGCGCCTCTCCGAGAACCGCATCGTCGGCGTCGGCTTCGACGCCTATCCCCTCGCCACCTCGGCCGCGCCGCTCGGCGCCGCCGGCGCCACCCTCGAGCTGACGGGCGAGACCGTCGTCGTCGCCAACACCCAGGACCACTGGTCCATGGAGGGCCGCGACCTCATCCGCGAGGGCACGCCCGGAGAGTTCGCCAAGAACCCGACCTTCGCCGCCCGCCTCGGCCTCGACGGCCACCTGCCCTCGCCCCTCGGCACGGGCAAGGACGCCGCGACGCCCCTGGCCGTCGCCGCCGTGACCACGCCGCGCGGCAACTCCGCCTACGAGCATCCCGACCACGCCGTCCCGCCCAACGTCGCCGTCTGGCAGGGCAGGGCGGACGCGCCCGTCCCCCAGCAGTGGGGCATGTCGATCGACCTCAACACCTGCACGGGCTGCAACGCCTGCGTCACCGCCTGCCAGGCCGAGAACAACATCCCCGTCGTCGGCCGCAGCCAGGTCCTCAAGGGCCGCGACATGCGCTGGATCCGCCTCGACCGCTACTTCTTCGACGGCCGCGAGCAGGCCGGCATGGACATCCCGGAGAACCCCCAGGTCACCTTCCTCGGCGTCGCCTGCCAGCACTGCGAGAACGCGCCCTGCGAGTCCGTCTGCCCCGCCAACGCCACCGTGCACGACGAGGAGGGCCTCAACACGATGGCCTACAACCGCTGCATCGGCACCCGCTACTGCGCGAACAACTGCCCGTACAAGGTCCGCCGCTTCAACTACCTCGACTACAACGACCGCCAGATCGGCCGCTTCTACGAGGGGCCGCTCGGGCCGAAGGGCATGGCCGAGCCGCTGAAGATGCAGAAGAACCCCGACGTCTCCGTGCGCATGCGCGGCGTCATGGAGAAGTGCACCTACTGCGTGCAGCGCATCCAGGAGGCCAAGATCCAGGCCAAGGTCCGCGCCGGCGCCTCCGGCGACACCAAGGTCCGCGACGGCGCCGTCCAGGTCGCCTGCCAGCAGGCCTGCCCCGCCGGCGCCATCGAGTTCGGCGACATCACCGACGCCGGCTCGCGCGTCGCGAAGGCCAAGGCCTCGCCCCGCACCTACGGCCTGCTCACCTACCTCAACGTGCGTCCCCGCACGACCTACCAGGCCAAGCTCCGCAACCCCAACCCCCGCATGCCGGGCGCGTCCGCCGCGCCGCTGTCCCGCCTCGAGCTGGCCGGCCGCGAGGGCGTCCATCCCGCGCCCGCCCACGGCGGCAAGGGCCACTGAGCCGAACCCCCCACCTGACGCCCCCTCCCGTCCATGGCCCACAGCCCCGAACCCGCCGGTAACCCGCCCGAGGCCCTCGCGCGCGTCCGCCCGGCCGAGCTCCCCCGTCCCGAGCTCGTCCTCAACAACCGCTCCTTCCACTGGGTCACCGACAAGGTCTGCGGCATCGTCGAGGAGCCCACGCCCACCTGGTGGAAGGTGACCTTCGTCGTCGCCCTCCTGCTCGCGTCCTTCACCGGCGTCGGCCTGGCGTACCTCGTCTCGACCGGCACCGGCACCTGGGGCCTGCGCTCGCCCGCCGGCTGGGGCTGGGCCATCGTCAACTTCGTGTTCTGGGTCGGCATCGGCCACGCGGGCACGCTCATCTCGGCCATCCTCTGCCTCCTCCGCCAGCGCTGGCGCACGTCCATCAACCGCGCGGCCGAGGCGATGACCATCTTCGCGGTCATGTGCGCGGGCATCTTCCCGCTCTTCCACGTCGGCCGCGTGTGGTTCGCCTGGTGGCTCTTCCCGCTGCCCAACCAGAACGCCATCTGGCCCCAGTTCCGCTCGCCCCTCGAGTGGGACGTCTTCGCGGTCTCGACCTACTTCACCGTCTCGACGCTCTTCTGGTACATGGGGATGATCCCCGACCTCGCGACCATCCGCGACCGCGCCCGCACCTTCTGGCGCAAGGCCGTCTACGGCTTCCTCGCCATGGGCTGGCGCGGCGGCAACCGCCAGTGGAGCAACTTCGAGATGGCCTACCTGCTGCTGGCCGGACTCTCGACCCCGCTCGTGCTCTCGGTGCACACCATCGTGTCCTTCGACTTCGCCGTCTCCATCGTCCCCGGCTGGCACACCACCATCTTCCCCCCGTACTTCGTCGCCGGCGCCATCTTCTCCGGCTTCGCCATGGTGCTCACCCTGATGCTCCCGCTGCGCGCGATCTACCGCCTGCACGACGTCATCAACCAGTACCACATCGACAACATGACGAAGATCATCCTGGCGACGGGCACGATGGTCGGCTACGCCTACGCCACGGAGTTCTTCATCGCGGCCTACTCGGGCAACCCCTACGAGAAGTTCGCCTTCGTCAACCGCGCCTTCGGCCAGTACGCCTGGGCCTACTGGATCATGGTGACCTGCAACGTGATCTCGCCCCAGCTCTTCTGGTTCAAGGCCGTCCGCGAGAACCACGCCCTCGTCTGGATCATCTGCCTCTTCGTCAACGTCGGCATGTGGTTCGAGCGCTTCGTCATCACCGTGACCTCGCTGGCCAACGACTACCTGCCCTCGTCCTGGGGCTACTACAGCCCGACCATCGTGGACATCTTCACCTTCTTCGGGACGTTCGGCTTCTTCTCCGTCCTGTTCCTCCTCTTCATCCGCTTCCTCCCGCTCCTGCCCATGGCCGAGGTCAAGATGGTCACCCCCCAGGCCGACCCCCACGCCCACTGAGACCGGAGCCCGACCCCGATGAACGACACGCCCCCTCCCTCCCGCGACCCCCGCCGCGACGACCGTCGCGACGACCGCGGCCCCCGCGTCCACGGCGTCACGGCCTCCTTCCGCCGCGCCCCCGACGTCTACCGCGCGGCCGAGCGCATCCGCGACCTCGGCTGGACCCGCTGGGACGTCCACACGCCCTTCCCCATCCACGGCCTCGACGCCGCCATGGGCCTGCCGCGCTCGTCCGTCCCGCGCCTCACGCTGCTCGGCGGCCTCACCGGCTTCGTCACGGGCTGCCTGCTCACCTGGTACACCAACAGCTTCGACTACCCGCTCGTCGTCGGCGCCAAGCCCTACTGGAGCGTCATCTACCCGTTCCCGGTGCTCTACGAGTGCACCATCCTCTTCGCCGCCTTCGGCACCTTCTTCGGCCAGTTCCTCACCAACCGCCTCCCCCGGCACCACCACCCGCTGTTCGAGCTCCCGCAGTTCGCGCGCGTGACCGACGACACCTTCATGGTCGTCCTCGAGGCCGCCGACCCCCGCTTCCGCAGCCCCGAGGAGGCCCGCGACCTGCTCGCCTCCCTCGGCGGCCAGGACATCTCCCTCGTCCGCGACTGATCCCATGCGCCTCGCCCTCGCCATCCTGGCCCTCGTGACGGTCGCCGCCGTCTCCTTCCTCGAGTTCCGAGGCAAGGTCTCGAAGGAGCCGCCCGTCCAGGTCTTCGACGACATGGACAACCAGTCGAAGCTCGACCCCCAGGGCGGCTCCGCCTTCTTCGCCGACGGCCGCGCCTCGCGCCCCGCCGTGCCCGGCACCGTCGCCCGCGCGACCGGCCTCGAGCCCGCCAAGGTGCTCCAGCCCGGCTACCGCCGCGCCGAGTCGATGAACCCCGAGTTCGTCACGGGCAAGGACGCCGCCGGCGCCTGGCTCGCCGCCTTCCCCCGCCTCTCGCTCAAGCTCGGCGCCGACGGGCAGCTGCTCCCCTACAAGGTGGACGCCGACGTCCTCGCGCTCGGCCGCAAGAAGTACGGCATCCACTGCGCGGTCTGCCACGGCGCGGTCGCCGACGGCGCCGGCATCCTCAAGGCGCGCTCCGCCATCGAGGGCGCCGAGTCGATGCCCACCATCGCCAACCTCCAGACGACGCTCTACCGCGCCTACCCGGCCGGCCAGATCTACGACGTCATCACCCACGGCAAGAACACCATGATGCCCTACGGCGAGTTCCTCACCCCCGAGGAGCGCTGGGCCGTCGTGGCCTACGTCCGCGCCCTCCAGCTTTCCCAGGCCTGCCCGCCCGAGCTCGCTCCCGAGTCCGTGAAGGCGACCGCCAAGTGACCCCCGCCGCATGAGCGCCTCCCATTCCCCCTCCGCCTGGTCCGCCCGTTGGCCGGCCTTCGCCGTCGCCGGCGCCGTCGCCCTCGCGGGCGTCTACGCCCTCGCCCTCGGCGAGCCCCACCACGGCGCCCGCCCCCAGATGTCGCTCCTCTTCGGCGCGCTCTTCTGGGCCTGCGCCCTCGTCGGCGTGCTGATGCTGACGATGATCACCCGGCTCTTCGACGCCGGCTGGGCCCCCGTCATCCGCCGCTCGTGGGAGTTCGCGCTCCCCGCGCTCCCGCTCGTCCTCCTCCTCGGCGTCGTGCCGCTCGCCCTGAGCCCGGCCCACCGCCACGCGGTGTGGGAGTGGACCGTCGCCGACGACCACGCCAGCCACGCCAAGTCCTGGTTCCTCAACGAGCCGTTCTTCCTCGGTCGCGTCGCCTTCTACGTGGCGTTCTTCGCCGTCATGGCCTGGGCGCTCCGCCGCTGGTCCTTCCGCCAGGACGCGGACCGCACGCCCTCGCACACCCACACCCTCCACGGGTTCTCCGCCCTCGGCGTGCCCCTGACCGCCCTGACCCTCACCCTGCTCGCCTTCGACTGCCTGATGGCGCTGACGTACCATTGGTTCTCCACCATGTACGGCGTGTGGTTCTTCGCCCTCGGCATCCGCCTGGCGCTCGCCCTCACCGTCATCGTCACCCACGCGCTCGCCACCCGCGGCTGGCTCTCCGGCGTGCTCAACCAGGCGCACCGCCACGTGCTCGGCTGCCTGATGCTCGCCTTCACCGTCTTCTGGGCCTACATCAGCTTCTCCCAGTACTTCATCATCTACAACGCGAACGTCCCCGAGGAGACCGTCTGGTACAACCTCCGCGAGTTCGACGGCGCGACCGGCCTGAAGAACCAGTGGTGGTGGGTCTCGATGTTCCTCGTCTTCGGCTTCTTCCTCCTGCCCTTCGCCGCGCTCCTCTTCTACCGCACGAAGGTCGTCGCCTCGCGCCTCGTGGCCGT
>CAIPVK010000026.1 GCA_903868455.1 uncultured Opitutia bacterium | reverse complement strand
CTCCATCTCCGCCGAGCAGGCCATCTCGAGGTTGAGGCGGCAGCCGACGGCGGCGAGCGCGGGCAGGTCGCTGTCCTGCAGGTGGCGGCGGTCCTCGCGCAGGTGCACGGTGATGCCGTCCGCCCCGCCGGCCAGCGCCTCGCGCGCGACCGCGGCGAGGTCGGGCTCGGCGTGCGGCGAGCGGTGCTCGCCGCGGTAGCGCGCCTGCCGCACGGTGGCGGCGTGGTCGATGTTCACCCCGAGTCGGACGCGGCTCATTTGTCCTTCAGCTTCTCCAGCTTCCTGGCGATCGCCTCCTGGTCGCGCTCCAGCCGGCGGAACCGGTCGAGCTGGCCGCAGCGCTCGTAGTAGCCCTTCATGAGGCCGAGCAGGCTGCCGACGGTCTTCATCCGGAAGACGTCGCCCCCGCCCTCGAGCTTGCGGTTGTAGGTGCGCTCGAGGTCGTTGAGGAAGAAGGTCTCGGCCTCCTTGTTGCCCTTCACCGCCTGGTAGTAGCCCTCGAGCGCGGCCTTGAAGGTGGGCAGGTGGTCGGCGTGCTCGCGCATGACCTCGCGGTAGAGGTTGCGGATGCGCTCCCACTCGCCCCCCTTGGCGCGCCAGTGCGCGGCCTGGCGCTCGATGGAGCGGAGGACGAGGTCCATGCGGTCGGGGTGCTCGCGGACGAGCCGGTGGTACTGGCCGCGCAGCGCGGTGATCGCCTCGTTGGCGTCCCAGGTCGGCGCGATGTGCCGGAGCTCGAGGTCGTCGGCCAGCGCGCGGAGGTCCGGCCACTTGTCGAAGGCCGAGCGGATGCCGCGCACGACGGCCTTCCAGGTGGCGAGGGTGGTGTCCTTGCGGGCCTCGAGGGCGGCGACGTAGGCCTTCCAGACGTCGAGGAGGCGGTCGGCCGCCTCGGTGGCCTGGGCGAGGGTCTCGAGCTGGAGGTCCTCCTCGGCGCGCCGCTCGTAGACACCCGCGATCATGACGAGGCGCCGCGCGAGCTGGGCCGCGCCGGAGCGGCGCTGGCGGTCGCCGAGCAGCTCGACCTCGAACTCGGGCACGGCCTGCCCGGTCTGGGGGTCGGACGTCATGCCGCAGGAATAGCCGTCGCCGTAGCGGCCGGTGTCCATGTTCCAGGTGTCGCGGCCGGAGAGGTAGGCGAACCACGCGTGGCCGCCGCGGTTGCCCTCGCCCGTCACATAGGCCGCGGGGATGCCGACGGCGCGGGCGGTGCTGGCGGCGTAGTGGGCCTGGTGCATGCAGATGCCGCCGCACTTGAGGATGTCGGCCAGGGAGCCGTCGGTGTAGGACGGCCCCTCGGGCTTGCCGCCGGTGACGAAGTCCATGCGGTACTTGATCGAGCCGTAGGTCGCGCCCCAGCCCTCCTGGCGGAGGCGGCGCAGCTCCTTGAGCGCCCAGTCCATCTCCTCCTCGGAGACGTCGGCCGCCACGACCCAGACGAGCTCCTCGGGCCGGAGCTGGGTGAGGCGCGTCTCGAGGCGGTGGGCCATGTCGTGGTCGCGGTACCAGCGGTAGCGGCGGAGCGGGTCGATGGGGTGCGCCTCGCGCACGAGGCGCCGCCAGCTCATCGGCCGGTCGTAGACCACGGCCATCGCG
>CAIPVK010000025.1 GCA_903868455.1 uncultured Opitutia bacterium | reverse complement strand
GCCGCCGCCGCCGAGACCGCGCTCGAGGCCGGGCGCGCCGCCCAGTCCGCCCGCGAGGCCGCCCTCGAGGCGGAGGAGCAGGGGCTCGCCGCCGGCCGCGAGGCCCGCCGCGACGCCGAGACCCGCCTGCGCGGCCTCGAGGTCGCGCTCGCCGAGGCCGCCTCGCAGTGCGGCTTCATCGCCGAGAAGGTCCTCGCCGAGCACCAGGTGGACGTCGCCTCCGTCGAGTGGCGCCGCCAGCTGTGGCTCGCCGACGAGCCCTTCGAGCCCTCGCCCGGCCTGGGCGAGCTGGACGAGGACGAGGCCGAGGAGGGCGCCGCGCCCGCCGCCGCCCCCGCCCGCCCCTCGCGCGGCGAGCCGACGGAGGACGACCTCCGCGCCCTCGACGCCGTCGACTGGCCCCCGCTCGTCCGCGAGATCGCCGCGCTCCGCGAGCGCCTCGCGGGCATGGGCGCGGTCAACCTGGTCGCGGTCGAGGAGTACGCCTCGCTGCGCCAGCGCCACGACTTCCTCCGGACGCAGAGCGACGACCTCTGGAAGTCCAAGGAGGAGCTGGTCAAGGCCATCGACGAGATCAACGCCACCTCGCTCCAGCTCTTCACCGACACCTTCGAGCAGGTCCGGCGCAACTTCGCCTTCACCTTCGAGCGCCTCTTCAACGGCGGCAAGGCCGACCTCCACCTCGTGCAGGCGGAGGACGTCCTGGACAGCGGCATCGAGATCATCGCCCAGCCGCCCGGCACCAAGCTCCGCGGCATCTCGCTGCTCTCGGGCGGCCAGCGCACGATGACGGCCGTCGCCCTCCTCTTCGCCATCTACATGGTGAAGCCCTCGCCCTTCTGCGTGCTCGACGAGCTCGACGCCCCGCTGGACGACGTCAACGTCGGCCGGTTCACCGACATCGTCCGCGAGTTCACCCGCCACTCCCAGTTCCTCGTCATCACCCACAAGAAGGGCACCGTCGCCGCGGCGGACGCCATCTTCGGGGTGACCATGCAGGAGAAGGGCGTCACCCGGGTCTACTCCATGCGCTTCAACCGCGACCGCGGCGAGGCCGAGGCCGCCGGGAGCCGCTGACCGCTTGCCTCCCGCGCGGGGCGGGGTAGGGTGGGTCCATGCTCCCCGCCCGCCTCCTCGCCCTCGCGCTGCTCGCCGGGACGCTCGCCGCCGGCGAGCGGGTCCCCCTGGCCGTCGACACGCGCCCCCTCGACCGCGCGCGCCCCGGCGCGAGCCACGCCGACATGCTCGCCCGCGTCACGCCCGCGGTGGTCAGCGTCCGCCTCGCCCTCGAGGTCGGCGAGGGCGACCTCCGCCGCGTGCCCGTGCCCAACCCCCGGCTCGTGCGCCGCGACCCCTCGACGGGCAAGTTCCTCGTCCCCATCGCCCTGGGCTCGGGCGTCGTCATCCACCCCTCGGGCTACATCCTGACCAACCACCACGTCGTCACCGCCCAGGGCCAGGTCGTCTCGCGCGTCGCCATGGTGCAGTTCGCCGACGGACGCGACCTGCGCGGGACGCTGGTCGGCTCGGACCCGCGCACCGACATCGCCGTGGTCAAGGTCGACGCCAAGGACCTGCCGCACCTGCGCTTCTCCGACAGCGACCAGCTGCGCGTCGGCGACGCCGTCTTCGCGGTCGGCAACCCGCTGGACGTCGGCCTGAGCGTCTCCTCGGGCATCGTCTCCGGCCTCGGCCGCAACAACCTCTCCCTGCGCGGCGGCCCCGACTACCAGGACTTCATCCAGACCAGCGCCCCGATCAACCCCGGCAACTCCGGCGGCGCGCTCGTCGACGCCGAGGGTCGGCTGGTCGGCATCAACACGGCCGTGCGCGCCGACGGCGCGGGCATCGGCTACGCCGTCTCGGGCAACCTCGCGCGCTTCATCGCCGAGTCCCTCATCGAGCGCGGGGAGGTGGTGCGCGGCTACATCGGCGCGACCGGCGAGGACGTCCCCTTCGCCGAGGCCGTCGCCGCCGGCGTCGCGCGCGGCCAGGCCTGCCGCATCATCCAGGTCGAGCCCGGCTCCCCCGCCCAGAAGGGCGGCCTGCGCGAGGGCGACCTCGTCACCGCCGTCAACGGCTTCCAGCCCTCGGGCTGGAGCGACCTCCGCCTCATCATCTCCGGCCTCCGGCCCGGCACCCAGGCCTCCTTCTCCCTCGTGCGCGACGGCAAGGCGCTCTCCCTGCGCGTGCCGGTCTCCGAGCGGCCGAAGGGCTACTGAGCCGATGCCCGTCCCCTCCCGCCTGGGCCCCCGTCGCCTCGCCTGGCTCGCCGTCCTCGTCGGGGCGCTGGGGATGGCGCTGCTGACCCCGGGAGTGGACGCCCCGGCCGCGCCCGCCGACCCGCACCCGTCGGTCCGCCTCCTCACCCCCGACTCGCCCCTTTTCGACCGCGCCCAGCTGGCCGACCCCGCCCTGCTCGTCCTCCCTCCGATCCTCGCGTCCGTCGGGGCAGGGGAGGGAGCCGTGCCCGAGGCCACTCCCTTTCCCCCCGTCCCCCCGGATCTCCGGTCGCCGCCCGGGGGCGCCCTGCGCCTCCCTCTCGCCGCCGAGGCCGGGCAGCCCGCGGGCTTCCGTCCCGAGGTCCTGCCCGAATTGACCCAGCCGCTCGAGACCCTGGGGCAGGGCATTCCCCGATCCCTCCCCCCCGCCCGTGCTCCCCTGTTCCGCGCCACATCCTTGGATGGTCGGTGGGTGATCGAGCGAAGCCTGGAGTCGGATGAAGAATTCAAATCATTGTTGGAAAATGACTTAGGAAATAAATCGCTCCCCGTGCTCGGTCTTGGTATCGACGCCTTCGGGCTTCAGGCCCCGCCGGTTTTGCTCACGGCGACGGGTAATGCGGGCCAAGATCAGGCCCTGATGCGCTGGGCCGCCCGTCAGCCTTGGACGACCTGGCTCCCCCCGGGGGCCTACCGGGTCGAGATTGGTCCTTAGCGCGGTCTCCGCCGGTCGGGACCGACCTGTGAAATCTCGGTCAAAAAAGCGCTTGACGGTGCTCGGCCCAAGCCTCATCAACCCCCTTCCTTCGGGCAGGTCGCCCCTGTAGCTCAGTTGGTAGAGCGCGTCCTTGGTAAGGACGAGGTCGGCGGTTCAAATCCGCTCGGGGGCTCCACTCGAAACACCACCTTCCACCACACCACCACCCAACCCTCCAACCCAACCGCACGAACATGGCCAAAGAGAAGTTCAACCGCACCAAGCCCCACGTCAACGTGGGCACCATCGGTCACATCGACCACGGCAAGTCGACCACGACCGCGGCCATCGTCGCCGTGCAGGCCCGCAAGGGCCTGGCCCAGAACCGCTCCTACGCGGAGATCACCAAGGGCGGCACCGTCCGCGACGCCACCAAGACCGTGACCATCGCGGCCTCGCACGTCGAGTACGAGTCCAACAACCGCCACTACGCCCACGTCGACTGCCCCGGCCACGCCGACTTCGTCAAGAACATGATCACCGGCGCGGCCCAGATGGACGGCGCCATCCTCGTCGTCTCCGCCGCCGACGGCGTCATGCCCCAGACCCGCGAGCACATCCTCCTGGCCCGCCAGGTCGGCGTGCCCAAGATCGTCGTCTGGCTCAACAAGGTCGACCTCTCCGAGCCCGACCTGATCGACCTCGTCGAGATGGAGGTCCGCGACCTGCTCAACAAGTACCAGTACGACGGCGACAACGCCAAGATCGTCCGCGGCTCCGCCACCGCCGCCCTCGAGGCCAAGCCCGAGGGTGAGCAGGCCATCCAGAACCTCCTGGACGCCCTCGACGCCGAGATCCCCGAGCCCAAGCGCGAGGTGGACAAGCCCTTCATGATGTCCGTCGAGGACGTCTTCTCCATCACCGGCCGCGGCACCGTCGTGACCGGCCGCATCGAGCGCGGCGTCATCAAGGTCGGCGAGGAAGTCGAGATCGTCGGCCTCCGCGACACCCAGAAGACCACCGTGACCGGCGTCGAGATGTTCCGCAAGGAGCTCGACCAGGGCCAGGCCGGCGACAACGTCGGCCTGCTCGTCCGCGGCATCGAGAAGGCCCAGGTCGAGCGCGGCCAGGTCCTCGCCAAGCCCGGCACGATCAAGCCCCACACCGAGGCCAAGGCCCAGATCTACGTCCTCAAGGCCGACGAGGGCGGTCGCCACACCTCCTTCACCAACAACTACCGCCCGCAGTTCTTCTTCGGCACCTGCGACGTCACCGGCACCGTGAAGCTGCCCGCCGGCACCGAGATGGTGATGCCCGGCGACAACGTCACCATCACCATCGAGCTCGGCAAGGCCGTGGCGATGGAGAAGGGCCAGCGCTTCGCCCTCCGCGAGGGCGGCAAGACGATCGGCGCCGGCCAGATCCTCGACATCGTCAAGTGACCCTCGCCTGACACCCAACCGCGGGGTGCCGCGGGGCCCGGAAGGGCCCTTGCGGCACCGTCGCTTCCCCCTCCCCCGACTAGGACGGTAGCTCAATTGGCAGAGTAGCGGTCTCCAAAACCGTTGGTTGTGGGTTCGACTCCCACCCGTCCTGCCACCCTCACCCACGCGACATGCTCCGATTCCTCGGCAACCTGCGAGCCCTCTGGAACGAGACCCTCAACGAGGTCTTCGTCAAGGCCTCGTGGCCGACGGGCAAGGAGCTGGCGCATTCCACCCTGGTCGTCATCGGCCTCGTCGCCCTCGCCGGCGTCGTGGTCGTCCTGTGCGACCTCTCGCTCTCCGGCCTGGTCCAGTTCGCGACCTCCCTCGTCCGCTGAGCGCCCCCGCCCCCATGTCCGAAAGCACCCGCCCGCCCGTCTCCCACCAGCCCCTCTGGTACACGCTCCAGACCTTCTCCAACAACGAGGCGAAGGTTAAGCGCAACATCGAGCGCGCCATGGCCACGGACGACGCCATCCGCGGCTCCATCGAGCAGGTGCTCATGCCCGAGCGCACGGTCAAGGAGACGCGCAACCGCAAGGAGCGCCAGACCAAGCAGAAGCTCTACCCGAGCTACCTCTTCCTCCGCGCCCGCCTCGGCACCGCCGACGGCGAGCTCGACGAGTACACCTGGAGCTTCCTCCGCCAGCTCGACGGCGTGATGGGCCTGATCGGCGGCGACAACCCCGTCGCCCTCAAGGAGGCCGAGATCCGCTCCATCCTCGAGCAGGTCGAGGAGAACCAGAACAAGGTCCTCCCCAAGATGACCTTCGCCGTCGGCGAGCGCGTCAAGATCACCGACGGCCCGATGATGAACCTCTCCGGCACCGTCGACAGCGCCGACGTCAACCACGGCAAGCTGCAGGTCTCGGTCGACATCTTCGGCCGCCCCACCCCCGTCGAGCTCGAGTTCTGGCAGGTCGAGCGCGACGACCGTTCCTGATCCCCTTCACCCAACCCACCGCTTAAACCACCATGGCCAAGAAAGTCGTCGGCGAAATCAGGCTCCAGCTTCCCGCCGGAGCCGCCAACCCCGCCCCTCCCGTCGGCCCCGCGCTCGGCGCGAAGGGCGTCAACATCATGGCGTTCTGCAAGGAGTTCAACGCCCGCACCAAGGACCAGGCCGGCCTGATCCTCCCGGTCATCATCTCCGTCTTCCAGGACAAGTCCTTCACCTTCATCCTCAAGTCGCCCCCCGCCTCGGTGCTCCTCAAGAAGGCCGCCAAGGTCGAGTCCGGCGCCGCCGTCCCCAACCGCGACAAGGTCGGCAAGGTGACGCGCAAGCAGATCCTCGAGATCGTCGAGCTCAAGAAGAAGGACCTCAACGCCGCCGACCCCGCGCAGGCCGCCCGCATGATCGAGGGCACCGCCCGCTCGATGGGCATCGAGGTCGTCGGCTGAGCGCCCCGCCTTTCCAACCCAACCCAAACCCAACACTGCTACCCGCAGGAGACCCCAAGTCGCCATGAACCGCAATCCCTCCAAGCGCTACGTCGCCGCCGCCAAGGTGGCCGACCTCGCGCAGGCCCACTCCGTCGCCGCCGCGACCGAGATCCTCAAGAAGATGCCCTCGGCCAAGTTCGACGAGACCGTCGAGATCTCGGCCTGCCTGGGCGTCGACCCCAAGCAGTCGGACCAGATGGTCCGCGGCACGGTCTCCCTGCCCAACGGCTCGGGCAAGAAGATCCGCGTCATCGTCTTCACCGAGAACCCCAAGCAGGCCCTCGACGCCGGCGCCGACGCGGCCGGCCTCAACGACCTCATCGACAAGGTCCTCGGCGGCTGGATGGACTTCGACGTCGCCGTCTCCACCACGCCCGCGATGAAGGACGTCCGCAAGGTCGCCCGCGTGCTCGGCCCCCGCGGCCTCATGCCCAACCCCAAGTCGGGCACCGTCTCCGACGACATCCCCCGCACCATCGCCGAGGTCAAGGCCGGCCGCGTCGAGTTCAAGATGGATAAGACCGCCAACGTCGTGATCGTCGTGGGCAAGAAGTCCTTCGCCGCCGACAAGCTCGCCCAGAACGTCGAGGCCGCCCTCGGCGCCCTCGCCAAGTCGCAGCCCGCCGGCTTCGTCGGCCCCCGCTTCGTCAAGTCCGTGACCCTGAGCTCCACCATGAGCCCCGGCGTCCGCATCGACCTGCGCGCCGTCGTCGCGCCCGCCGCCTGACACCGCCCCACCCGAGACCCCACCCAGCACCCACCGCCATGCGCGCCGAAAAGCAATTCCTCGTCGACGAGGTCGCCGGTCACCTCGCCAAGTCCAAGTACCTCCTGGTCGCCAACTTCACGGGCGTCACCGTGAAGGACGCCACCGACATCCGCGCCTCGCTCCGCCCCCTCGGCGCCGAGTACCACGTGGTCAAGAACAGCATCCTCGGCATCGCCGCCAAGCAGGCCGGCCTGCCCGACCTCTCCGGCCACCTCGCGGGCCACACCGCCCTCGTGACCGGCGGCGACAACCCCTCGGCCGTCGCCAAGGTCCTGGTCAAGTTCTTCAAGGACTTCTCCAAGCTCGAGGTGAAGGCCGGCGTCCTCGACTCCAAGCTGCTCACCGCCAAGGACGTCGACGCGCTCTCCAAGCTGCCCTCGCTGGAGGCCATCCGCGCCCAGCTCCTCGCCCTCCTCTCCACGCCGGCGACCCAGGTCGTCCGCATCCTCGTCGCCAAGAACGAGGCGGCCGAGAAGGCCGGCGCGCCCGCCGCCTGACCCTTTCCGTCCCGGGCGCGCCAGGTCGGCGCGGCCGGGGCGGGGAACCCAACCCAAACCCAACCCAACACACCAACGAACCCTGGATCGGGGCCCCGGCCCTCAAATGACCCTCGCGGGTCGCGATCCGTTCAAGGAACCAACACCATGAGCAACATCACCAAGGACCAAGTCATCGAGTGGCTGAGCGCCCAGTCGGTCATCGACATCGCCGCCCTCGTCAAGGACCTCGAGGCCAAGTGGGGCGTCTCCGCCGCCGCGCCCGTCGTGGCCGTGGCCGCCGGCGCCGCCGGCGAGGCCGCCGCCCCCGCCGAGGAGAAGACGACCTTCGACGTCATCCTCAAGGACAAGGGCGCCCAGGCCATCAACGTCATCAAGGAGGTCCGCGCCATCACCGGCCTCGGCCTCAAGGAGGCCAAGGACCTCGTCGAGAGCGCGCCCAAGCCCGTCAAGGAAGGCGTCTCGAAGGACGAGGCCAAGGACATCGAGGCCAAGCTCAAGGCCGCCGGCGCCACCGTCGAGGTCAAGTGACCTTCCGCGCGCCCCCGCGCGCGCGAGCACGCGGGGCGCGGCCGGACCCACGGGTCCGACCCGCCCCCCGCTGATTCCCCAACGGCCGCCCCGTCCGCACACGGGGCACCCCAATTTCCCAACGCCCGCCCAACGCCCTTCCCGCCATGTCCAACGAACGCAAGAACTTCGGCAAGCTCCGCGAGGTCATCCCTCCGCCGAACATGATCGAGAACCAGATCGTGTCGTTCCAGGAGTTCCTCCAGATGGACGTCCCGGCGGCCCAGCGCGCCAACGCCGGCCTCGAGGCCGTCTTCAAGGAGGTCTTCCCCGTCGAGAGCAACAACGGCAACTTCCGCCTCGAGTACCTCGACTACACGCTGACCCCCCCGCGCATGGGCGAGGTCGAGTGCATCCGCGAGGGCACGACCTACGCCGTCTCCCTCCTGCTCAAGCTGCGCCTGGTCGAGAAGGGCTCGTTCAAGGACGAGGAGATCCTCATGGGCGACCTGCCCATGGTCACCGACCGCGGCTCCTTCGTGATCAACGGCGCCGAGCGCGTCGTCGTCTCCCAGCTCCACCGCTCGCCGGGCATCGCCTTCGAGGAGGCGCCCCACACCAGCGGCAAGCTCCTCCACGCCTTCCGCATCATCCCCGACCGCGGCACCTGGATCGAGGTCCAGTTCGACCAGAACGACCTGCTCTGGGTCTACCTCGACCGCCGCCGCCGCCGCCGCAAGTTCCTCCTCACCACCCTCCTGCGCGCCTTCGGCTACAACCAGGACCGCGACATCCTCTCGCTCTTCTACGCCCAGCGCGACCTGACGGTGAAGCAGGCGCTCGAGCTCTCGCCCGAGGAGCAGGCCCGCCTCGTCTTCGCGGACGACCAGGTCAACGTCGCCCTCGGCAAGCCCATCGCCAAGCAGTACGACAAGCTCGACACCGCGACCCTCAAGGCCCTCCTGGCCGCCTCCGGCCCCAAGGCCCGCGTCTCGGTCTACGACACCGAGCCCGACGGCGGCGCCATCATCCTCGCCCTGCGCAAGGACACCGAGGGCAACGGCATCAAGAACGAGGAGGACGCCGTGAAGGAGATCTTCCGCAAGCTCCGCCCCGGCGAGCCCGTCAACACGAAGAGCGCCAAGGCGCACATGCACCGCCTCTTCCAGGACCCCCTCCGCTACGACCTCGGCCGCGTCGGCCGCTACAAGCTCAACCAGAAGCTCGGCCACCGCTCGGCCGACGACGCCCGCTCCTTCCGCAGCAAGCAGGAGGAGGCCGAGGCCGAGCTCCGCTCCCGCACCGTGGACAAGGACGACATCGTCGCCGCCACCAAGCAGCTCTTCGCCCTGCGCCGCGGCAAGCTCCGCATCGACGACATCGACCACCTCGGCTCGCGCCGCGTCCGCAACGTCGGCGAGCTCCTCGCCAACCAGTGCCGCTCCGGCCTCAAGAACGTGGTCAAGACGGTCAAGGCCCGCATCAACGAGTACGACCAGTCCGTCGACTCGCTCACGCCCCAGAAGCTGGTCAACCCCAAGCCCTTCGGCAACGCCATCCGCGAGTTCTTCGGCCGCAGCCAGCTCGCGCAGCTGATGGACCAGATCAACCCGCTGTCCGAGCTCACCCACAAGCGCCGCCTCTCCGCCCTCGGGCCGGGCGGCCTCAACCGCGACCGCGCCGGCTTCGAGGTGCGCGACGTCCACCCCTCGCACTACGGCCGCATCTGCCCGATCGAGACCCCCGAGGGCCCGAACATCGGCCTGATCAACTCGCTCTCCACCTACTCCCGCATCAACCCCTACGGGTTCATCGAGGCCCCCTACCGCAAGGTGGTCCGCGGCAAGGTCAGCGACCGCGTCGAGTACATGACCGCCGACCAGGAGGAGCGCTTCAAGGTCGCCCAGGCCAACTCCGAGCTGGACAAGGACGGCCGCCTCGTCGGCCCCGTCACCTGCCGCGTCGCCGACGACATCCAGGAGCTCGACCCCCAGGAGGTCGACTACATGGACGTCTCGCCCCAGCAGGTGGTGTCCGTCGCCGCCGGCCTCATCCCCTTCCTCGAGCACGACGACGCCAACCGCGCGCTGATGGGCTCGAACATGCAGCGCCAGGGCGTGCCCCTGGTCATGCCCGAGGCCCCCTACGTCGGCACCGGCCTCGAGCGCCGCGTCGCGCTCGACTCCAAGACCGTCGTCGTGGCCGAGGGCCCCGGCGTGGTCGCCTCGGTCGACGCCCGCCGCGTCATCGTGACCAAGGACGGCGAGGTCACCCCCGCCCAGCTCGACAACCGCAAGCTCCGCTCCAACCCCGAGAAGGGCCTCTGGGTCTACGACCTGCGCAAGTTCCTCAAGACGAACAACTCGACCTGCTTCAACCAGCGTCCCGTGGTCGCGCGCGGCCAGAAGGTCCGCGCGGGCGACGTCATCGCGGACGGCGCCGCCACCGACAAGGGCGAGCTCGCCCTCGGCCGCAACGTGCTCGTCGCGTTCATGCCCTGGAACGGCTACAACTTCGAGGACGCGATCCTCCTCTCCGAGCGCCTGCTCAAGCAGGACACCTTCACCTCCGTCCACATCGAGGAGTTCGAGGTCACCGCCCGCGACACCAAGCTCGGGCCGGAGCAGATCACCCGCGACATCCCGAACCTCTCCGAGACCGCGCTGCGCAACCTCAACCGCGACGGCGTCATCCGCATCGGCGCCGAGGTCCGCCCCGACGACATCCTCGTCGGCAAGATCACGCCCAAGAGCGAGGGCGACCTCGCCCCCGAGGAGAAGCTCCTCCGCGCCATCTTCGGCGAGAAGGCCCGCGACGTGAAGGACACCTCGCTCCGCGTCCCCTCCGGCACCTACGGCATCGTCATGGACGTCAAGGTCTCGTCCCGCACCGACCAGGACGACGGCCGCCTCGACGCCGCCGAGCAGCGACGCGCCCTCAAGAAGGTCAACGAGGAGCACCGCACCCTCGAGTCCAAGCTCCGCGAGGAGATGACGGACACCCTCTCCAACTTCCTCCTCGGCGAGAAGATCCCCCTCGACGTCCGCAACTCGGACACCGGCGAGGAGATCATCCCCGCCAACCGCAAGATCACCAAGACCCTGCTGCGCCGCCTGGCGTCCGTCTCGCGCACCATCGAGATGAACGACTCGCCGGTGAAGCAGAAGATCCGCGGCATCCTCGACGGCTACCACCGCCGCTTCGACGAGCTCGACACCGAGCGCGCCCGCAAGGTCGAGGCCATCGAGCAGGGCATCGACGAGGGCGGGGCGATCAAGAACGTCAAGGTCTACATCGCCACCAAGCGCAAGGTCCAGGTCGGCGACAAGATGGCCGGCCGCCACGGCAACAAGGGCGTCGTCGCCCGCATCGTGCCGGTGGAGGACATGCCCTACCTGCCCGACGGCACCCCCGTCGACATCTGCCTCAACCCCCTCGGCGTGCCCTCGCGCATGAACGTCGGCCAGGTGCTCGAGACGCACCTCGGCTGGGCCTGCGCCAAGCTCGGCCTCAAGGTCGCCACCCCGATCTTCGACGGCATCCCCGAGACCCGCATCCGCGAGTACCTCAAGGAGGCCGGCCTGCCCGAGACGGGCAAGGCGCTGCTCTTCAACGGCCACACCGGCGACCCCTTCGACCAGGACGTCGTCGTCGGCCAGATCTACATGATGAAGCTGAACCACCTCGTGGCGGACAAGATCCACGCCCGCGCGACCGGTCCCTACAGCCTCATCACCCAGCAGCCCCTCGGCGGCAAGGCCCAGTACGGCGGCCAGCGCTTCGGCGAGATGGAGGTCTGGGCCCTCGAGGCCTACGGCGCCGCCTACACGCTGCAGGAGCTCCTCACCGTCAAGTCCGACGACGTCGCCGGCCGCACCAAGATCTACGAGCAGCTGGTCAAGGGCGAGAACACCCTGGTCAGCGGCACGCCCCAGTCCTTCAACGTCCTGATGAAGGAGATGCAGGCGCTCTGCCTCGACGTCAACCTCGCCAACTCCGGCGCCCCCGCCGCCTGAGCCCCAGGACCCAACCCGAGACACCCCTCACAATGATCCAGCCCGAGCACACGCCCGAGTTCACCGCCGCGGAGTCCCGCGAGCAGGCCTTCGACTCCGTCCGCATCGCCATCGCCTCCCCCGAGGAGATCGTCGCCTGGACGGGCGACCAGCTCCTCGACGAGACGGACGAGTACGGCAACCGCAAGGCCAAGGGCCTCAAGGAGGTCAAGAGCCCCGAGACCATCAACTACCGCTCGTTCAAGCCCGAGCCCAACGGCCTCTTCTGCCAGCGCATCTTCGGGCCCGTCCGCGACTACGAGTGCTACTGCGGCAAGTACAAGAAGGTGAAGTACAAGGACGTCACCTGCGACAAGTGCGGCGTCGAGGTCACCGTCTCCCGCGTGCGCCGCGAGCGCATGGGCTACATCCGCCTCGCCATCCCCGTCTCCCACATCTGGTTCCTCAAGAGCATGCCGAGCCGCCTGTCGCTCATGCTCGACATGACCACCCGCTCGCTCGAGCAGGTCATCTACTACCAGAAGTACCTCGTGGTCGACCCCGGCCAGACCGGCCTGCAGCGCAAGGACCTCCTCGACGAGGAGGGCTACCGCGACGCCGTCCAGAAGTACGGCCCCGACGCCTTCAAGGCCCGCATGGGCGCCGAGGCGCTCCAGCTGCTCCTGCGCGACATGGACCTCGAGGCCACCATCGGCGAGCTCCGCGACCAGCTGCGCAACACCAAGTCCAAGCAGATCAAGAAGAAGCTCGCCCGCCGCATGAAGGTGGTCGAGGGCTTCGCCCACTCCAAGAAGCGCCCCGAGCACATGGTGCTCACCGTGCTGCCCGTCATCCCGCCGGACCTGCGCCCGCTCGTCCCGCTCGAGGGCGGCCGCTTCGCCACCTCGGACCTCAACGACCTCTACCGCCGGGTGATCAACCGCAACAACCGCCTGCGGTCGCTCATCCAGATGAAGACGCCCGACGTCATCATCCACAACGAGATGCGCATGCTCCAGGAGGCCGTCGACGCCCTGCTCGACAACGGCCGCCACGGCAAGCCCGTCAAGGACCGCGACCGCCAGCTCAAGTCCATCAGCGACATGCTGAAGGGCAAGCACGGCCGCTTCCGCCAGAACCTGCTCGGCAAGCGCGTCGACTACTCCGGCCGCTCCGTCATCGTCATCGGCCCCGAGCTCTCGCTCAACCAGTGCGGCCTGCCCAAGAAGATGGCCCTGACCCTCTTCGAGCCCTTCATCATCAAGCGCCTGAAGGAGCTGGGCCTCGTCCACACCGTCCGCTCGGCCAAGAAGTACATCATGGAGCGCCGTCCGGAGGTCTGGGACCTCCTCGAGGAGGTCACCAAGGGCCACCCCGTCTTCCTCAACCGCGCGCCCACGCTGCACCGCCTGTCCATCCAGGCCTTCGAGCCCGTGCTCATCGAGGGCGACGCCATCCGCCTGCACCCGCTGGTCTGCACGGCCTACAACGCGGACTTCGACGGCGACCAGATGGCCGTCCACGTGCCCCTCTCCCTCGAGGCCATCATGGAGTGCAAGCTCCTGATGATGTCGGCCAACAACATCTTCTCGCCCTCCAGCGGCAAGCCGATCCTCACGCCGTCGCAGGACATCGTCCTCGGCGCCTACTACCTCACCTACGAGCCGACCGCCAAGCCCGCCAAGGACGCCCGCCTGCCGCTCTTCAACTCGGTCGAGGACGCCCTCTTCGCCGAGGCCGACGGCGCGCTGCACTTCCACGACTGGGTGCGCCTGCGCAACCCCGACCGGGGCCGCGAGACCCTCTACGGCGACCCCAAGTCCGCCGTCATCACCACCACCGTCGGCCGCATCCTCTTCAGCACGGTCTGGCCGCGCGAGCTCGGCTTCGTCAACTTCACGGTCAAGAAGTCGCAGGTCGGCGACCTCATCCTGAGCACCTACAAGAAGCTCGGCGGCGAGGCCACCGTGCCCGTGCTCGACGCCCTCAAGGAGACCGGCTTCCGCACCGCCACCCGCGCCGGCATCTCCATCGGCGTGAGCGACATGATCTTCCCCAAGGACAAGGAGAAGGTCGTCCGCGAGGCCGCCGAGCGCGTGGCCAAGTGCCGCAAGGACATCGCCGACGGCTCCATCACCGAGGAGGAGCGCCGCAACAAGGTCGTCGAGATCTGGAACTCCGCCACCGACCGCATCGCCCAGGCGGTGTACACCACCCTCTCCGAGTCCGCCCGCCAGGCCGGCCCGCGCAAGGGCGACCCCCGCCATCCCGGCCGCTGGGTGATCAACCCCGTCTTCGCGATGATGGATTCCGGCGCCCGAGGCAACAAGGCGCAGGTCAAGCAGCTCTGCGGCGCGCGCGGCCTGATGGCCAAGCCCTCCGGCGAGATCATCGAGCGCCCCATCCTCTCGTCCTTCCGCGACGGCCTCTCCGTCCTCGAGTACTTCATCTCCACCCACGGCGCCCGCAAGGGCCTGTCCGACACCGCGCTCAAGACCGCGGACGCCGGCTACATGACCCGCAAGCTCTGCGACGTGGCGATGGACGTGATCGTGACCGACGACACCGTCGGCCCGCCCGAGTCCGAGATCGTCCCCCTGGGCGACCTCGCCCTGGGCCGCCACCTCGCCGCCGACATCGCCAACCCCGCCGGCGCCAAGCCGCTGGCCAAGGCCGAGGACGTCCTGACCGAGGAGCTCATCTCCCGCCTGCGCGACGCCGGCGTCAACCACGCGGCCGTCCGCCTGCCCAACGGCATCTGGAAGTCCGCCATCCTCGACGGCGAGGAGGTCCTCCTCCCGCTCGCCGACCGCATCCTCGGCCGCTGCGCCGCGGACGACGTCGTCAACCCGCTCAACCCCTCGGAGGTCCTGGTCAAGGCCGGCGCCCTCATCGACGAGGCCGCGGTCCAGCGCGTCGAGAAGGCCGGCATCGAGCGCGTCAAGATCCTCTCCCCGCTGACGCACATGCGCGTCAACGCCATCCCGCCCCGCGCCTACGGCCTCGACCCCTCGACCGGCCGACTGGTCGAGCGCGGCACCGCGGTCGGCATCATCGCCGCCCAGTCCATCGGCGAGCCCGGCACGCAGCTGACGATGCGCACGTTCCACATCGGCGGCGTCGCCCAGCTCAAGACCCCCGAGCTCAAGGCCCGCATCGGCGGCCGCGTCCAGCACGTCGACCTCACCACCGTCTCCCTCGGCGACGGCGCCGTGTTCGCCCTCAACGGCAACGGCCAGGTCCGCGTCGTCGGCGAGAAGGGCGAGGTGCTCGAGGAGTACCGCGTCCTCGCCGGCTCGGCCCTCCCCGAGGAGGGGCGTAAGGTGGCCAAGGGCGACCTGCTCTGCCGCTGGGACCCGAACTTCACCCCCATCCTGTCCAACGCCGAGGGCAAGGTCCGCCTCGTCGACATGATCCCGGGCGTGACCTTCACCGAGGAGCGCGACAACTCCGGCTCCGTCTTCAAGTACGTCATCGAGCACTCCGACGAGCAGAACCCGCAGATCCAGATCGTGGACGGCCGCGGCAAGCCCGTGGCGACGTTCGCCATCCCGGCGGGCGCCCGAGTCGAGGTCGGCGAGGGCGACGCCGTCAAGGCGGGCTCCTCCCTGGCCAAGATTCCCCGCCAGGCCGCCAAGACCCAGGACATCACCGCCGGCCTGCCCCGCATCTCCGAGCTCTTCGAGGCCCGTCCTCCCAAGGACGCCGCGGAGATCGCCAAGATCGACGGCACCGTCCGCTTCGAGCCCTCCGTCCGCGGCAAGAAGAAGCTCGTCGTGGCCGACGCCATCGGCCGCGAGGAGGAGCACCTCATCCCCCACGGCAAGCACATCATCGTCGCCGCCGGCGAGAAGGTGAAGCAGGGCCAGCCCCTCACCGAGGGCGCCATCGACCCCCACGACATCCTCGACATCCTCGGGCAGTCGCGCGTGCAGGACTACCTGATCACGGAGATCCAGAAGGTCTACCGCACCCAGGGCGTCGTCATCAACGACAAGCACATCGAGATCATCGTGGCCCGCATGCTCCGCAAGGTGCGCGTCACCGACCCCGGCGACTCCGAGCACCTCTGGGGCGAGCAGGTGGACCGCACCCTCCTCATCGAGGAGAACCGCCGGATCCACTCGAGCGGCATGATGATCGCCGAGTCCGAGCCCATCCTCCTGGGCATCACCAAGGCCTCGCTCGAGACGGAGTCCTTCATCTCGGCGGCCTCCTTCCAGGAGACGACCCGGGTGCTGACCGACGCCGCCACCATGGCCAAGGTCGACAACCTGACCGGCTTCAAGGAGAACGTGATCATGGGCCACCTCGTCCCGGCCGGCACCGGCCTCCCGCTCTACCGCCGCCTCAAGGTCGTCCCCGTCGTCCAAAAGTAACGCAAAACAGCCATTCAAAGCCCCTTTTTCGACCCGGAAAAGGGGCTTTTTGTTTGCCAGATTGTCGGGCGGGTGGCATCAGTCCCTACCTATGAAAGGCACGCGAATTGCCCTCCCTATCGCATTGCTGGCGGCTGCCGCCGGCCTCCGCGCCGACCTGCTCGACTC